>JBBRIK010000689.1:0-4251 GCA_038221045.1 Gemmatales bacterium | reverse complement strand
ATCGCAATGATGGCGATGACGACGAGCAGTTCGATGAGCGTGAAACCACGACGAAACGGACGCGGATGGTGAGCCATGAGCTTTCCTCCCTTGCTGCCAGACCGGGCAGCGAGACTTACGCTCGGCCCGAAGCAGCGGAGGAGGATCGCGCGGGGAAGATCGAAGCGCATTCCGCCTGCCGTGTGCTCGAGGCCGAAGCACCGGAGTAAAGCGACAGGCAGGTCTTCTGGCTTACGGCTCGTGTCGGCTCGCGGCGGCCTTCCCGGGTTTGATCCCAGTGGCGTTGACTTCCGCGAGCCTGGCCGATCACAGCGGCGGCCCCGCAACGGATTCGCACCGTTTTCCCATTTTCACCTCGCCCTCGGCGAGGAACCTGGCGCTGACAACTGAGAGGTTTAGAGACTGGAGCGGACAATGGCCAGGATGAAAGTCCGACAATTTCCAAGGTCCTCACCTCTCCCCAGGAGAAAGGGAGACCCTTGCACGGTGCCTTTCAAATGGGGAAGCGGACAGCCGGGGCGAAACGCTCGCGGAAATCGAAATCGCTCATCTTCGCGAGTTTCGCCATTGCCGAGAGCTTCTCCGCATCCTCGAGGTCCTTCGCCTCAAGACGGATCATGTAGTTGCGCGCGACCTCGTAACTCTCCCCCTTGATATCGACCTTACGCGGCAGCATCCGCCCCGTCTTGGGGTTAATCATGTCGTCGAATGGCAGCGGCTGGAGGCGTCCCGCGATGATCGAGATGACAGCGCCGAAGCGCGTCGATTCCTCGCCGCAGAGGAACTTGACGGCCCCGTAGCCGAGATCGCGCGTGTACTCGGCGTCGAACGGAATCGGATCGGCACAGCGCAGCTCGTAGCCGAGGTCCTTATCGACCACACCAATCGGCAGGTCCATCGACTCCAGCATGGAGGCGAGACGATCCTTGATCATTCGTCCGAACTCGATTTCGCCGAGGCGCAGATGCCCGTGCGGATCGCGAGTGATCTTGCCGTACCGGGCGAGTTGGCCGCTGTCGGTCATCGACTTCAGGCCCTCCTCGCCGATCGTTTCGAGCAGCCCCTCGGCCAGGACGGCGACCCCATGCGAGATGCCGCCGCTGTGGCGTTTCAGCATGGAACCGAGGATGATATCGCAGACCTGTTCGAGTTGGACGGGCCGGCTGACGAACTCTTCGGGGATGAGCGTCAGCGTGGCCGCCGCCGCCTTGCCGATGCCCAGCGCCAGATGCCCGGCGGCCCGGCCCATGCTGACGATGATGTACCAGCGCGACGTCGTCCGCGCGTCCTCGGCGATGTTGCGGACGATCTGAACGCCAAGATGGCGAGCGGTCTCGAAGCCGAACGTCGGCGTCGAACCGGGCAACGGAAGATCGTTATCGATGGTCTTCGGAACGTGAGCGACACGGATGCTCCCGCCGGCCTTGGCGTAGACCTGGCTGCCGGAGAAGGCGGTATCGTCGCCGCCGATCGTCACCAGAGCGTCGAGTTTCAGAGTGCGGAACACCTCCAGCACACGAGCCATGTCTTCGGGGTTCTTCGCGGGATTGGTGCGCGAGGTGCCGAGAATGGAGCCGCCTCGCGCGTAGATGCCCTTGACCTCGTCGATGGTCAGCGAGCGGAAGTTATTGGTGGAGCCTTTGACGAGCCACTTGAAACCGTCCTTGAAGCCGAGCACTTCGCAGCCCTGCTCGATGGCCTCGATGGTCGCGGCACTGATGACGCCATTGATGCCGGGCGCGGGACCGCCGCCGACCAACATGCCCAGCCGTTTCGGAATGAAAGGATTGCTCATGCGGATACCTCACCGTCGAATCTGCGTCGCGAAAAACAGAACGCTCACCGGCGTCCCGTGCGGCGGGGAGAGTCCACCTTCGTAGTTTGGTTTATGGGTTTGAGCGTGGGCGTGAAGTCTTCTCTTCTTGGGGACTCCAGTCTGAGGGCGAGCGGCACGCTTACGCTGTGCCGCACGCCTGGTCTGGTGCCTGGCAAATACTTCATTCCCCTCCGCCCGCCGATCAGATAGGATCGAAGGAGACACCCCTCTCCCACGATCCGCTGTGGAGGCTGTGCCATGCGAGTGTTCGCGGTTGCCTGGATGCTATTGTTCGTCACAGTGGTCGTCGGCGCTCCCGAGACGCCGGAGCCACTGCTACCGGCCTCAGCCCCTCTCGATCAGCGCGACGCCGGCCTCCTCGAATTCCTTCGCAAACGCTCGCTGGCGAAGGTCGATCCCGAACCGCTCAAGAAGCTCATTCGTCAACTGGCCTCCACTAACAAGGACGAGTCCGAAGGGGCGGCTCGCGATCTCGTCGCCTTTGGCTCAGGCGCTGGCTCCGCCCTGCGCGAGGCTCTCAAGGATGCTGGGCTGAACAAGGGCAAGCCCCGCGTCGAGGAATGCCTCAAGTGGATCGATGGCCCGGAAGCGGCGACGCTGACCCGTGGCGTCGTTCGCCTGCTCGCCCAGCGCAAGCCCGCCGGCACCGTCGCCGCCTTGTTGTCCTTTCTGCCGACCGCAGAGGATGAGTCCATCGCGGACGAGGCACGGCAAGCCCTGATCGCGCTGTCGGTTCGCGACCACAAGCCGGACGCCGACCTGATCGAGACCGCTCTGAAAGAGGCTCATCTGCCGCGCCGTCACGCGGCCATCGAGATCGTCTGTCAGGTCGATTTTCGCGAGACGATCCGCAAGCTGTTTCGCGATGTGTCGCCCGACATTCGCCTGCGCACGGCTAACCATCGCCTGGATCGGGGCGATGCGGAAGCGGTGGACGTCCTCATCGAGCTGCTCGGCGGTCCCAACTCACCCAACTCACCCGAAGCGCAGAGCGCGTTCGACGCTTTGCAGCGACTCGCGGGTCCGCTCGCCTCGGCGCCGGCGCTGGGCAAACCGCTAAAGCGCGAGGCATGGGCGGCCTGGTGGAAGGGCGTCACCGGCGAGACGTTGCTGAAGTATTTCCGCGAGCGAACCCCGAACGTCGATCTGGACAAGATCGCCGACCTTGTCGCCCTACTGGGGAGCAAGACGTTTCGAGTGCGTCAGAAAGCCGAGATTGATCTCATCAACCTGCGCGGTCTGTCGATTCCGTATCTGGAAGTGGCGATGAAAGACAGCGACCTCGAAGTTCGCCGCCGGGCCGAGCGCTGCCTGGACAGCATCCGCACAGCTCCCGAGGCGCCTCTGGCGGCTGCCCATGTCCGTCTGCTCGCCCTGCGCCGGCCGCCCGAAGCCGCGAAGACGCTGCTCGCCTTTGTCGCCTTCGCCGACGCCGACAGCGTCGTCGAGGAAGCACGTCAGACGATGAAGGTGCTGACGAGGGACAATCGCGACGTGATTCCTGTCCTGCGCGGGGGGCTGTCCGAGCGGCCGATCCAGAGGCGCGGCCTCGCCGCGGAGGTGCTGGCCGAGTTCGGAGGGGCGGAACACCTCCCGGCGCTACGCAAGTTGCTGGGCGACTTCGATCCGAGCGTGCGCCAGCGGGCCGCGCTGGGTCTCGCCGGGCGACAGGAACGCGCGGCGGTTCCGGTGCTGATCGAACTGCTCGGCGTCTTGCCGATCGAGCAAGCCTGGGCGGTCGAGGATTCACTGCGGCGAATCGCGGGGGAGCGGTCGCCGACTGTGCCGCTCGATACTCCCATCGCGGCACGCCAGAAGTGCGCCCAGGCCTGGCAGGCGTGGTGGAAGGAGCATGGGACGCGGGCCGATCTGATCGCCCTGAGTCGCCGGCCGGCCGAGTTGGGTCTGACGCTGGTGTCGCTCTGGGAGAGCGGGGCGAATCGCAGTTGGATCATCGAGATGGGCCGGGACCAGAAGCCGCGCTGGACGATGGAGGACCTTGGATACGTCTTCGATTTCGTCGTCCTGCCCGGCAACCGGCTGTTGATGGTCGAACACACGAAACATCGCGTGACCGAACGCAACTTCAAGGGCGAGATCCTCTGGCAGTACGACATCAACTCGCCGATCAACTGTCAGCGTCTGCCGAACGGCAACACGTTCATCTGCGCGAGCGACCGCGCCATCATCGTCGATCGCCAGAAGAACGAAGTGCTGAAGGTGGATCGTCATTCCAACCTGATGGGCGGGCAGCGCTTTCGCGATGGGCGAATGGTTCTGGTTAACGGCGGCGGCCAGGGTTTCGTCCTCGATGCGGCGGGAGCGCAGATACGCCAGATTCAGATCGTGGGCGGCATGAGCAACTACGGAGGAGTGCAGGAGCTATCGAACGGACGATTCCTGATCGCGCAGCA
>JBBRIK010000688.1:0-4253 GCA_038221045.1 Gemmatales bacterium | reverse complement strand
GTCCCGTGCTGTCCCGGCACGGGCGAGCAAGAACGCGGGAACAACTCGTACCAGGTGCTGAAGCGGGCGCGTTCGCGATCGACCCAGAGCGGCAGTTCGCGCTCGTGAAACCCGGCGTCGCGCACGTCGGGATAGAGGCTGACGAGGATGAAAACGTCGTCTTCGAGCACGCGGGCGGAGCGCTTGATGATGGGAGCCGAACTGAGGAGGAACGCGGCCAGTTGCTGGAGTTGCGTGGAGTCGCCGCCGGAGGCGCGCGCTGCCGCCTGGGCCACCATGTCGGCACCGGCGGCGAGTTCGAGTTCGACGTCCTGCCCGGCCTTGATGCGCTTGATGAGATCGCGCCGCCACGTCTTGAAGTGATCGATCCAGCCGCGCACGGTGTAGCGGTAGGGACCGACCTCGGTGGGAGTGAAACGCCCGCGATAGCGGTCGTTGCCTATCGGCGTCATGGGGACGCTGGTCCAGGTGGCGGAGCTTTCCGGACGATAGAGGAGAGCGGCGCTGATTTCGTCGTGTCCATCGGCGAAGAGATCGGCCTCGACATCGACGGCCTCGCCGGGTACACGTTTGATGGCAAAGCGGCCGGCATCGAGTTGGGGGGCGACGTTCTCGACGACGACGCGCGGACGGCTCTTGGCGACGGGCATGGCCGGCATTCTCCAGTCCACGGAAGAGCAAGGGGGAAACAACCTGGCGTTCTCGTGACGATAGAGATATGCCCAGGAACGTCAACCGCCCTGCGGAACGTCTTCTTTCGCTGGCGGCAGCGGAGAAGAGGCAAGTTGTTCGCGAAGCTTTAGCAGTTCGGCCTCCAAAGCGTCGCCGCGCTTCCGTTCCTTCTCCGCGCGCTGGCGGTCGAGTTCGGCCTGCTGAGCAGTGAGGCGAATCTGCTCTTCGAGGCGCTGTCGGGCGAGTTCGAGACGATCGCGATCCAACTCGATCTGGCGTCGTTCCAGCGCCTCTTCCTTGTAGCGCCGATACATCTCCGGCGGGGCAGGCACTTTCTCGCCCGTCCGCGAGGCGTACAAGTCAATCTCGGTCCCATTGGGGACCAGCCACATCGCCAACTCCAGGCTCGGAACCCGGCCATCGGTCGTGCCGGGCATGAGCTTCTCGTACTTGCCGTTGATGAGCCGAAAGCCCATGAGTTGCTCGGGAAGATATTCGTGAAATGGGTCGAACAGGAAATACTCGCGGACGCCGATTTGCTCGTAGGCGTCCTTCTTGTCTTCGAGGTCTTCCTGGGCGGTGCTTTCGGACGTCAGTTCGAGGATGAACGCGGGTACGATGCCGCCTTCCTCCCAGGTCTTGTAGACGCGGCGTTCGAGCCGATCCTCGACGCCGAAGATGACCATGACGTCGGGACACTTCACCTTGTTGGGCCGGCCTTCTTCGTAATAGAGGAAGACGTTGCCGGTCACGAGAACGTCGCCGCGCGAGCGGTAGTACTCGCGCAGGGCAGCGACCATCTCCAGGAAGCGAAGGACGTGAATGTGTGTCTCGCCCACGGGTTTACCGTCCGACTCGGGATAGTGGATTGGGTCTGTCAGCAGCGACGCCATCAGAGGACGCGGGTTCATCCTGCTCTCCTTGCGAAAGGACGGACTCATTCACCATAGCCCCTCACTGCGATCCGGCTACTTCTCCTGTGCGCGATTGTCCGATTCGCCCGGCGAGCGGGGCCAGTAATGGCCCCGGTAGTTCGTCAAACCGGGGCCATTACTGGCCCCGCTCGCCGGGTCCGAACAGGAGAACTAGACGGCGAGTTGGGCCGCCAGCACTTCCAGCGGATGCAGCGCGGGCCGGTCGGCGAGGTCGTGTATCTGATGACGGCACGACGTCCCCGTCGCGATGACAGCCGCCTCGGGACGGACGGCGAGAGCAGGCAGCAGTTGCAGATTGGCGATCTTCACGCTGATGTCGAAATGCTCCTTCTCGAAACCGAACGAGCCAGCCATCCCGCAACAGCCGGCGTCGAGGACTTCGACGTGCAGATCGGGTACCAGCCGCAGAGCGTCAGCGCTGCCGCCCGCGCCGCGCAGTGCTTTCTGATGACAATGTCCGTGCAGGACGCACTCGCGCTGCCAGGGTAGCAGCGGCAGCGCCGCCCGGCCCGACTTCACCTCATTCGCGATCCAGGCGTCCGCGAGATGACACGACTCGGCAACAGCGCGCGTGTCGGCACCCGGTAACAGTTCGGTCCATTCGTCGGCCAGCGTCAGCAGGCAACTTGGCTCCAGGCCCAGCAGCGGAGTGCCGTCACTCAAACGCCGTCGCAACCGGCGAACCTGACGCTGGATCAACTCGCGCGTTTTGTAGAGGAAGCCTTTGCTAATCATGGCCCGGCCACAACACTCCAGGCCGGCCAGTTCGACGCGGAAGCCGGCCTTCTCCAGTACCCGCACGGCCGCGATGGGGATCTTCGGCTCGTTGAAGGTCGTGAAGCAATCGTCGAGCAGCATCACCTTGCCGCGCGAGCCGGCTTCCGGGGCAGGACGATGACGGGCGAACCAGCGGCGGAAGTGATGGAAGTGGAGCGGCGGCAGACTGCGGCGGCGATCAATGCCCGCAGTCTTCTCCATGAGCCAGCGGACGAAGCGATTGCGTTGCAGCCAGTTGATCGCCGGCGCGGCCAGGGAGCCATTGCGATTGAGTCGATGCACATTCGCCATCACCAGATGGCTCAGCGGTCGGGGCTTGTTCGCATACTGGAGTTGCAGTAGCTCCGCCTTGAGCTTGGCGACGTCCACGTTGCTCGGACACTCCGCCTTGCACGCCTTGCACATCAGACAGAGATCGAAGACTTCCAGGGCGGCGCGCGGATCGTGGAACGTGGAATGTCCTTCGCGGCCCTCGTTCTCCATTGCCAGCCGCAGGGCGTTGGCCCGGCCGCGCGTGCTGTCGCGCTCGTCCATCGTGGCACGATAGGAGGGACACATTGTCCCGCCTTGCGTCTTGCGGCAAGCGCCGTTGCCGTTGCACATCTCGACTGAGCGCAGGAATCCCTGCTGCTTGCTGTAGTCGAAGACGGTCAGCGGCACGACGGGAGTGTAGCCGGGAGCATATCGCAGGTTCTCCGTCATCGGCGCGGCATCGACGATCTTACCGGGATTGAGCAGACCGTGCGGATCGAAGGCGTGCTTGATCTGACGGAATGCCTCGTAGATGGCGGGACCGAACATCTTGCGGTTCCACTCGCTGCGGGCCATGCCGTCGCCATGCTCGCCGCTCAGCGAGCCGCCGAACTCCAGCACGAGGTCGGTCACTTGCTCGGTGATGCGGCGCATTCGGGCCACGTCGCCGGAGTCTTTCAAGTTCAGTACCGGGCGAATGTGCAGACAGCCGACGCTGGCATGTCCGTAAAAGGCTCCGTCGGTGCCGTGCGAACGAAGCAGATCGCGGAAACGGGCGACGAATTCCGGCATCCGCGCCGGTGTGACGGCACAGTCCTCGACGAAGGTGATAGGCTTGCGGTCGCCGGGCATCCCATACAGTAGCGGCATCGCGGCCCGGCGAAGGTTCCAGAGCGAATCGCGCAAGCCCGCGTCGAGAGCCGGCACTACAGCGGTGATGCCATCGACGCCTTGCAAACGCTGCCGCAGGCGTTCGACGCGGCCGGCGATTTCGCTGGGTTCATCGCCGCTGAATTCGACCATCAGGAGCGCTTGCGGATCGCCCTGAACGACCTTCATCGTATCGCGCAGAGCGAGGTTGCCCGCAGTCAGTCGCAGCAGCAGATGGTCCATCACCTCGACGGCGGAGGGCTGGAATTCCAGGCAGGCGGCCACAGCGTCCATAGCGGCGGCGAGCGTCGCGAATTGAGGCACGAGCAGCCCGCGCACACGCGGACGGGGAATGAGTTTCA
This sequence comes from Gemmatales bacterium, assembly GCA_038221045.1. Classification (GTDB taxonomy): domain Bacteria; phylum Planctomycetota; class Planctomycetia; order Gemmatales; family Gemmataceae; genus JBBRIK01. The sequence continues at coordinate 385 of JBBRIK010000688.1, read as the reverse complement.
ATTCGGCGGCCGTCACCAGGGCCAGCGTTCCCTCGCTGCCGATAATCAGTTGATGGAGGCCGCACAACGCGGACTCGTCGCCGGTGAGACCGTCGCGGAGCATGTCGAGGTTGTAGCCACTGACGCGGCGCAGGATACGCGGAAAACGCCGGCCGATTTCGTCCCGATTGGCCAGCACGATCTCTCGACAGCGAGCGTAGAGCGATGCCTCGGACGAACGGCCGGCAGCGCGTGGTCCCCACTCGCTGGGCCTCATCGGCTCGAAGGTGGCCCGCTTGCCGTCAGCGAGGATGACGTCGAGCCTGAGGACGTGATCGCTCGTCTTGCCGTAGACGATGGAGCGCGCGCCGGCCGAGTTGTTGCCGATCATGCCGCCGAGGTTGGC
>JBBRIK010000687.1:0-4260 GCA_038221045.1 Gemmatales bacterium | reverse complement strand
GAATTGATGGCCCTCGAACGCGGCGGCAATCAGCGGCACAAGGAAGAACCTCTACTGTCCGTCTTGATGTCGGAGTCCACTATTGCCGTTCCGCTCCCGGCGAAGACTCGCACCTCCGTCCTTCGGGCGCTCGTCGAGGTTGCGGGACAATCGTGGCAAGTCTACGATCCCGACGCCATCTTCGAGGCGATCCTGGCCCGCGAAGACCTGGGGACAACAGCGCTGCCCTCGGGAATCGCGATCCCCCATCCGCGCCGGCCGATGCCCAAGGCGATTGCGGAATCACTCGTCGCTTATGGACGCACCAACAGCGGGATTCCTTTCGGCGCCGAACTGGGAAGCTTGACGGACATCTTCTTCCTCGTCTGCTGTCGCGATGAGCGGACTCATTTGCAGGTGCTTGCCCGCTTGTCGCGTTTACTCCTGAAGCCGAACTTCATCGACGAACTGCGCGCCGCCACGACGGCGGCGGAAACCTTCCAGTTGATCGAGGCGTCGGAGAACGACCTGATCGGCTGATCCCTGTCCTGCTCCCTGTCCCAGGCGGGAAAAGAGCAAGAACCGGATTCGCTCATGGACGCTGCCGTTCAGCGCCTCATTCACAACCTGCACCACGCCGCGAGCGACAATTCCTATCAGTACGTCGCGGTCGTCACCGGAGGCGGCGCTCAGGCGATGGCCCTGCTCCTCGGCGTCCCCGGCGCGTCGAAGTCCGTTCTCGAAGTGCTGGTCCCCTATCATCAGCGATCCCTTGTCGGTTTCCTCGGGCGCGAACCGGAACAGAATTGCTCCTCTGAGACGAGCCAGCTCATGGCCCGGCGCGCCATCGAACGAGCGCGGTATCTCGCTCCGGGACAGCGCGTCGCCGGCCTCGGCTGTACCGCCAGCCTTGCGACCGATCGGCCCAAGAAAGGGGAGCATCGCTTCCACCTCAGCATCGAAACTGATAACGGCAGCACGACCTGGACACTGACCTTCAAGAAGGGCGAACGCGACCGTGAGGGCGAGGAAGCAGTGCTTGACGCCGTGCTGCTCAACGCGATGGCGGCGGCCTTCGGCATCCCGGATCGCATCGAGGAAACACGCCTCAAGGGCGAGGAGGAACTCCACATCGAAAACCTTCCCGCGAGCGAGCCGCTGGCCAGGCTCTATCGAGGCGAGGTGAGGCGGCTTTGTGTCGGCGTTGATGGACAGCTCAACGAGCAGGCCGAAACGCCGCCGCTGATGCTGTGCGGCTCGTTCAATCCACTGCATGAAGGCCACCTTGGCATGGCGGCTGCCGCGGCGAAAAAGGCCCAGACGCCCATCGCGTTCGAGATCACCCTCGACAACGTCGATAAGGCATCGTTGATCGTTGAGGAAGTCTGCCGGCGTCTGAGGCAGTTCAGCGGCAATTCTCCCCTTTGGCTAACGCGAGCGCCGACGTTCGCCGAGAAAGCGCCGCTGTTTCCCAGGACGACCTTCGTCGTCGGCTACGACACGGCTGATCGACTGGTGCAGGCCAGGTATTACGGCAGCGAGGCGAAGAGGGCCGAGGCGCTGGAATTGATTCGGCGTCACAAGTGTGGCTTCCTCGTGGCCGGCCGCTTCGATCAGACCCAGGGACGTTTCCTGACGCTCGACGACGTATCGGTGCCGGGTCCGTTTCGCGATCTGTTCGAGGCGATTCCCGAGAGCGAGTTTCGGTTGGATCTGTCCTCCACCCAGGTCCGACACGGGACGATTAAGTAAACTGCCTTCGTCTCTTGTTCGCTTTGCGCGCGCTTCAGCGCGAAACGCAAGCGAGCGGAGTTCTCTCCTACCCCGAATTGTGAGGATCCTCATGTACGGACTGGTGCTGTTGCTCTCCATGACAGCCCGCGCGGACGACCCGATCGTGCCGGCGGACGCGAAACTCGAGAAAGTCTTCGATGGCGGACTCGTCCTGACCGAGGGCGTCGCCGTCGCCCCGGATGGCATGGTCTATTTCAGCGACATTACTTTCTCGCATATCTCGCTGAAGGAAAAGGGCGTGATCGAAGCGGGCCACATCTGGAAGTTCGATCCCCGCACGAAAAAGGCGACGATCTTTCGCTCTCCCAGCGGCATGTCCACCGGCCTCAAGTTCGACGCCGAGGGCAACCTACTCGCCGCCGAGGGCGCGGACTTCGGCGGCCGACGGGTGACCAGGACCGACATGAAGACGGGCAAGGCCACCATCATCGCCGGCCTGTTCGAGGGCAAGCCGTTCAACTCGCCCAACGATATGACCATCGACGAGAAGGGCCGCGTCTACTTCAGCGACCCGCGCTATCTGGGCCACGAGCCGATCGAACAGCCGGTGCAGGCCGTCTATCGCATCGACACCGACGGCAAGATCCATCGCATCGTCACCGACGCCGGCAAGTGCAACGGCGTGGCCATCTCGCCGGACCAGAAGTCGCTCTACGTCGTCAGCAACGACAACGGCAACACAGGCATCGGGAGAGTCCCGGACAAGACGCCGGCGTTCAAGGGACGCATGGCCCTGCTGGCGTACGACCTGGCCGACGATGGGACAGCGAAGTTCCGCAAGGTGCTGGTCGATTATTCCCCGCAGGATGGGCCGGACGGCCTGGTCGTCGATAAGGACGGCAACCTCTACGTCGCGGTGCGCGATGAGACGAGGCCGGGGATCTATGTGTACTCGCCGGAGGGCAAGGAACTGGCCTACATCAAGACGGAAGTGCCGACGAACGTCGGCTTCGGCCGCGGTAAGGAGAGCAAGACGCTGTACATCACGGCAGGCAAGAGCCTGTATCGGATTGGACTGAATCGAGAGGGCTATCAACTGCCGCCGAAGAAATAGTTCGCGGTATAATCCGGAGCGCTGACGACAGCGCTCCGGATCGATCAACTGGGAATCTCGACAGGGATGTCACGAAAGCGACGTCAAGACAGCACCTTCCATTCGAGCGGCATCCCTGACGGCAATCTCACGACCTGCTCCGCACAGCATCGCGAAGAATGGATTTGGCCGGAGCGGGAGCTGGACGAGGCATTTCGTGGAATCCTGGGTCGCGGAGTAATGACTGCTGGGAAGCGCGGCGCGCATCCGTTAGCGTTGAGGAGGATTCGTTAATTGCGTCCCCTCGACACCCCCGGTGTGCGAGCTTTGCGTGGAGGGTGCGCGCCGACAGCGGGCAGCGAGCGGTCCTCGATTCCCGGCCGTTCCAGCGGCTGCGGCACATCCACCAGCTCGCCATGACTTACCAGCTTTATCCAGCGGCCACGCACAAGCGCTTCGAGCATTCGCTCGGCGTGATGGAGTTGGCCGGGCGCGTGTTCGACATCGTAACGCACCCCGCCAACGTCACCGACGGCATGCGCAAACTGCTCCCGGAACTCGACCAACGGGACAAGCTCGTGTACTGGCGGCGAGTCCTGCGAATGGCGGCGTTGTGCCACGACATGGGCCATCTCCCCTTTTCACACGCGGCCGAAGACCTTCTACCGGAGGGTTGGAGCCACGAGCGCCTGTCCCGCGAGATCATTCTCAGTCCGGAGATGACCGCCATCTGGGAGGCCAGTACGCCGCCCCTTCGGCCGCTTGACATCGTCAAGCTCGCCGTCGGCCCGAACGACGCGCCGGACCTGCCCTTCTCCACCTGGGAAATCATCCTCGCCGAGATCATCGTCGGCGATTCCTTCGGCGTCGATCGGATGGACTACCCGCTGCGCGATTCTCATCATGTCGGCGTCGTGTACGGCAAGTTCGATCATTTCCGCCTGATCGATACACTCCGCATCCTGCCGTCGCCTGCGGGTCCAGGAACGGAGACGGCCGGCGAGCCGGTGCTCGGCGTGGAGGAAGGCGGCATCTACTCCGCGGAGGCCCTCCTGCTGGCGCGGCACTTCATGTACACGCAGGTCTACTTTCATCCGATCCGTCGGATTTACGACCTGCACCTGAAGGACTTCCTCGTCGCCTGGCTTCCCGGCGGAAAGTTCTCGAAATCTTTGGATATCCACCTGCGACAGACGGACAATGAAGTTCAGACGGCCATCTCGACGGCGACGGCCGAGCCTGCCCTGCCGGGGCACGAGGCTGCGTTGTGCCTGGCGACGCACCGGCACTCCAAGCTGCTCTATCAGCGGCATCCGAACGACACGGCCGTCAACCTGGAAGCGGCCCAACTGGTGGCCGACGCCGCCCGCAAGGAGTTCGGCGACGACCGGATCCGCTATGACAGGTACACGCAGAAAAAGCGAGCGACCGCTTTTCCCGTCCTGACGAAGGAC
>JBBRIK010000686.1:0-4261 GCA_038221045.1 Gemmatales bacterium | reverse complement strand
AAGAGCACGTCGATTGGCTGGAAACGCAACTGGATCTCATCAAGACGCTCGGCCTGCAGAACTATCTGACCGAGAAGATGGGAGCAGACGAGGCCGAGTGAGTGGTCTCCTGCAACACCTGGCGAATCCGGCGATGGCAGGCCGTGCAGCCGTCGCCGGCCCCGGTGTGCCGGCGCACTTCATCGAGCGTCTGGAGGCCAAAACGGTTCACCGCCTCGACGATCGCGTCCTCAGCGACCCGGAGGCAATGGCAGATGAGTTCTGCCGGGCAACCGTCGCAACTCTCTCTGGTGCAGGGACTATCCATGAGCATCTGGCTCGTCCATCCAGGAAGGCGGGTTCGACAACTGAGACTGAGATTGCATCTCAACTACTCACATCGTAGCGGATGGATTTCCGCCGTCAAGAGGAAAATCGGGGAGGTGGGACATGTTTCATGGCGACCTCAATCGACTCATTCCCACGAAGCCGTTCCGGCCGTTTCGCATCACGATGGTCGATGGGGCAACCTACGACGTCCGCTTTCGGGAGGCGTTTGTCTTGACTCCCACCTTTCTGATGGTCGGTCTACTGCCCAGCACGGACGGCGAGAATTATGAGCGAGGCGTCATCCTGGATTTGATGTCGATCACCACGCTCGAACCGTTGCCCGTCCCCGTCAGTCCGCAGGGCAACGGGCAGTCTGCTGGCTGACCCGCCTTTCGCTGGGGGTATCACGGCACTTCATCCACGTCAATTTCCGCTCTCCCCCGCTGCCGGAGGGTCATTCTGGATCGACACGGCCAGATAGCGATTGTCCGGCGAGAAGACGACCTGAGCGATCCTCTCGCCGCCGGCAAGTTGGAAACTGACCGTCACAGGCTTCCGCAACAGTCCCTTACTTGCCCGATTGCTCGTGGCGGGCGGCCTCGAAGCGGACGGCGTCACTGTCCTTGGTGAACTCGAGAGCGCGGACCGAGCCGATTTCCTTGTTGAACATCGCTACCTGCTTTCCCGTTGCCACCTCCCAGACGCGGATCTCGCCCTCGTTGTCAAACAGGTTTCTGCCAGATTCGTGCCGGCACCCCGCGCCGGTCGCGACGAGCTTGCCGTCAGGGCTGAAGGCCCAGCAGTGGACCTTGTACTCCTCGGTGTGTTTCAGTGCCGGCCCGGCTGGCTTGCCGGTCTCGACGTCGATGAGCCGCGCCACCGCCGTTCCGGCTCCCCGGATCGTCCGTTTGCCGTCAGGACTTTTGATGGGCCGGTTTTCTTTGGCGACCACACCTTTTCCGAACTCAATCCTGTCCCTTTGGGGCTTGTCCGCCCCCAGGACCGTGGCGGCGGTCAGGGCCATTCCGAGGACGACCAGACTCCCGCATCGGCTCAACGCATGGCTGTTCATGGCATCTCCCTCATTGCCCGACCGGCAACGCCGAACTCCGGCGGCCGAGCCGAGCGGTTCTTCCTCGTTGTTCAGGGCTTGCTGCCGGCTCGACGCTCCAGGCGCTGAAGCGACCCCTTGGCCTCTTCGGTCAGCGGATGGCCCGGCGCTCCTCCGGCCAGGTCGCGGAGCAAAGCTCGCGCTTCCGCCGTGCCGGCATGCTCCAGCGCCTCCAAGGCCCACAGGTCCCGCAGCGCGGCGCCTCCACCCGCCTCACGCGGCAGCGCTGCCAGCAGCGCTTCCACCCGCCGCCGTAACTCGGAGGAGGGTTGCCCCTCCAGCGCGCGGCGCAGGTGGGGCGTGGCGGCCCGGCCAGCGCGGGTCAGTTCGCGGGTGGCGCGTTCGCGGGTGGCGAAACGCTTGTCGTCCAGTTCCGCCACCAACTGGGGAAGCAATTTCGGGTCGGGGGGCGACGGGGCGGGCTTGAGGCGCTCGCGCAGAAAGGGGACGGCGTCCTGGGGCGAGCGGGCCAGCGTCCAGACGGCAGCGTGAGCGCGGGGCACGTCGGTGGCCAGCAGGTCATCCCAGAGCGCGGCCAACTTGGCGGGGGCCAGGCGAACGTCAGGATCAGCGGGGCGTGCGGGAACGTCCCAGATGTGGACCAGCCCGTTCTCACCCCCGGAAGCTATCTGTCACTCACTGGACGACAGGGCCAAGGCATGAGTGGTCCTGCCGTGGCCGGAGAAGGAGGCCCATGCCTTGCCGGTAGTGACATCACGCAGCCGCACTTCCCCCCCGCCGGCGCAGGCCAGAGTGCGACCGTCGGAAAAAAAGGCAATGGACCACACCATGTACCACTCCGAGCGCTCCTCGTATCGCCAGGGGAGGCTCCGCTCCTTGCCGCTGCGGACGTCCCACAGTCTAAGGATGCCGTCGTCCCCACCTGAGGCCAGCATCCGTCCGTCCGGTGAGAACGCCAGGCAGAATACTCGGGCGTAATGGCCTTTGCGAGAGTAGAGGAGTTCGCCCGAGGCAGTCTCCCACACGCGCACCACGCCCTCTTGCTCGCCGGCGGCGATCAACTTCCCGTCCGGGCTGTAGGCCACGGACCAGGCGTTGTCGCCCGTCTTGAATGAACCCTGAAGTTTCCCGCTGTCCGCCTCCCAAATCCGGACCTTGCGGTCGGAACAGGCGCACGCCAGGAGCTTGCCGTCGGGATGAAACGCAAGCCGAAGCGGGAGGGCGTCTCCCACCGTCAGGGGCGCCCGCTCCTTTCTCATGTGGACGTCCCAAAGTCTCACTTTGCGGTCACTGCTGGATGCGGCGAGGAGCCGCCCGCCGGGGCTAAAAACTACCGCCTGGACCCACTTGCCTCGCTCCAGTAGGAGTGCCTGTTGCTTGCCCGTCGTTGCGTCCCAGAGGCGTACCGTGCCATCGGTGCCTCCCGTGGCCGCGAGGCGCCCGTCCGGCGACAGGGTGACTGCGTAAACGTTCTCCTTGTGGCCTTTGAGGGTGATGCGAGGGCGAGGTTCCTCGGCAGGACACGGACGAATCCCCAGCACGGCCCCAAGGAGAGCGATCACCAGGGGCCACCTGGAGTACCAGCTTCGGTCTCTCATGGACTCTCCTCGAGTTCCATCGCTTCTTCGCCTGGGCCGCAAGCCGGTGCTGTCGAAACGACACGACCATTTGTGGCGAGGTGGCTAGCCGTTTGTCTCTGGCTCTGAGTCCCAAGCAGCCCCCTTGCGGGCTGGGTGAGAGGAGTGGCCAACAAGCAACGGCTGAGTCCGCCGCCATCGCTTCGCCTTTGGTTCCCCATTCAAGGAGCGACGAACGACGGTCGGCGTAAGCCACTGGTCGAGTCCCCACCAGCACCAGCCGGCTTACGCCGGCCGTTCGCCGAGGGTATTTTGCGACGTCGCCAGAGGACCGTCACTTTCCACTTTCTCCCGCTGCGGGAGGGTCGTCCAGACGCAGGATGTAGACGGGGCCAGTCTGGATCGACACGGCCAGGTAGCGATTGTCCGGCGAGAAGACGACATGAGCGATCGTCTCGGCGAACGACCATTCCTTCAACACCTGGTCCGCCGCCACGTCGGTCAGCCGCAACTTGTAATCGTTGCCCAGCGTCACCAGCCGCTTACCGTCCGGCGAGAAGGCGTGCAGGTGCGTCCAATTCGATGTATTCTTCACGTCCGTTTTCTTCGTCAACCCCTCAATTGACGCCTGCCACAGGCTCGACGGCTTGTACCAGAGAGCGCAGGCAAACGTCCGTCCGTCCGGGGCGAAGGCGAGGTTGGACACCGGCTTCTCCAGGTTGTCGAGGACCTTCTTGAGCCGGCCGTCGCGCACGTCCCACAGACGGATCGTGCAATCGACGTACTGATACTCGCCCTTGATCGTGACGATCTTGTTGTCCTTGTCGTACTGGTAGTAGCCGGTCCCCGTCAGGACGAATCGGCCATCCGGCGACATGGTCATGCTGTTGACGCGCTGATCGTGTCCCTCGAAGCGGAACACTTCGCGCGCAGTGGCGGCATTCCACAGGACGACATGCTTGCCGCTCGACGCCAAAAGCTGCTTGCCGTCGGGCATGAAATACAACTGACTTACGCCGCCTGGGTGGCCGGGGAAGTTTCGCAGTTCCGACCGCTTCGTCAGATCCCAGAGCCGAGCGATGACGATGTTGCCGCCCACCGCGAGCGTCTTGCCGTCGGGACTGTGGACGACGGCGTAAATCGAGACATTGTCCTTGTTGAACTGGGCCGTCTGAGCGGGAGCGGCCTTGCTCAGGTTCCAGATACGCGCGGTCCAGTCCTCGCTGCCACAGGCAAGGCTGCCGCCATCGGGCGCGAAGTTGTTGCAATTGACGCGCGACCAGTGTCCCTTTAGAGGAAACAG
>JBBRIK010000685.1:0-4268 GCA_038221045.1 Gemmatales bacterium | reverse complement strand
CGCGGCGCTCTTCAGGAGGAAGTCTCTGCGGTTCGCTGATCTCATCGTTGATCCCCCTTCGTATCCGTCTTGTTTACGTTTCGCGCGGAAAAGCACGAAACGTAAACAAGAGAGAGGATATTATTGTACCTTTATCGGACGCAGCTTGATGCCCGCGTCCTTGCCCGGCAGCGCCACCTTGCCCAGATCGCTCGCCGTCTGCTTTTCTGTCAGCTTGATCCCGCCAAGCGTGGGATCGAGCGTCAGCGATTTCTTGTCGAAGTCCGCCTTCTGCAAGCGCTGGCGATACAGCACCAGAAACAAATCGTCCTGCACTTTGATCCAGGCCTCGTCCGGCTTCTCGAAGCGCCAGACCTCCAAACGCCAGATCACTTCGCCGGGCTTCGACTCGTAAAACGGCTTCGTCCGCAGCTTGTTCAGGATCACCGCGGCGTGCTGGATGTTGCCGGACACGGTCATCACGTCAATCGTATCCTCGAACTGGTTCACCTCCTTCGCCTTCTTCTTGATCGTCTCGACGTCGTCCTTCGAGAGTGGCTGTTCCTCCTCGTAATCGGAGCGCGGCACCTTCAGGTTCACGCCTTCGAGGCGGGCGGTCCCATAATCGATCAACAGGTCGAACGTCTGGTCCAGCGGCAAGCCGGTGATGGTGAGCTTGCCTGTCTTCGCGTCGAGGACACCCTTGTACTGCTTGTCGTCAGCGCGGTTGACGGCGATGACCGACGTGACCTGTTCGGGCTTATCGACCGTGGCCGTGATCGTCCCAGTGTCGGCGGCCCGAATGGGCAAAGCGATCAACAGCAGCAGCAGCATCACGAGCCCGCAGCGCAAGCAAGGTTTTACTGCCTTGCTTGCGCTGCGGGCTCGTGATGGGTGCATTGGGTTCATCGGCTTCACCTCTGATACGCGGGAAGGTAGTGCAGGTAGATGTTCAGCACAAGCGTGGCAATGGCAGTCGAATAAATCTTGCTGGTCGGCGTGACGTAAGGCGCTTCCGTCGAGCCGGGCGGAACGTCCCAACTGCCGTCGTCGTTCTGCTTCGACAGCAGCATCTCGCGGACGCGCGGATGCCAGTCGTTCCACTCCTTGCCGCCGGCCTGATAGTTAGCCTGAATCGCGTAGTAGTGGAAGTAGTAGAAGTAATTCGGATTGTTGCCGCCCCACTGCACGGGGATCGTCGCCAGATATTGCAGCGACTTGGGCAGACCGGGATCATCGTGCTTGCCAAGCAGTTGCAGCGACAGGATACCCGCCGCCGTCGTCTGCGGCCCCTGTGCCGGCCCCGCGTAGCCGAACCCGCCCGCTGGCGACTGACAGGCGCGGACGTACTTGATCGCGTTGTCGAGCGTAGACTGCGGGACGGGAATGCCGGCATTGTTGGCCGCTCGCAGCGCGACAATCTGCATGACGCTCACGCTCAGGTCCTGATCGGTCGGCGTCGGGTTGTAGCGCCAGCCGCCCGCCGGGGACTGACACTTGACGATCAACTCGATGGCCTTGCGGAGCTTGTCCTCCAGATCGGGATCGGCGTCCATGCCGTACATCTCCGCCAGGGACAGCGTGGCCAGTCCGTGTTCGTACATGCTCGACGAACTGATGTAGCCGGTCGGCTGGGCGCTCTTGAGGATGAACTTCTTCGATCGCGTCAGCACGCCCGGCTTGACGACGCCATCCTCGATCGAGTCGCCATACTTGCCTCGACCGGGAGTGTGGCCCGACGACAGAAAGGCGAGCGTCGCCAGGCCGTTGATGGCCTGATTGGTACTCCAGCCCCCGGCCATCACCCCCTGTTTCTCCTGCTTCTGCTCCATGTAGTCGAGGGCCTTGTCGGTCGCCGCGCGCACCTTTTCGACGATGTGCAGTTCCGTCAGAGGCGCGGCACTCTCCGGTTTCGTCTCCTGTGCGGAGGATGGCAGCAAGGCCAGGACGGCGATCATTCCGAGGAGGATCGCGCCCAGGGCGTGCTTGCGTTTCGCTCTCCAGAGTGTGTTGTTCATGTCAACCCCATGAGGCGGCGAAGCCCGACGTCAATCGAATACAGGAGAATCAGCAGCCCCAGCATCAGCCCATTGTCCCACATGCTGGCCTCGCGGTGCAACTCACTCAAGCGCGGCTCACCCTTGAGCTTCTCGCTGAGCGATCCCAGTTCAGGCAGTTCCAGCATCTCGCCTCCCGCCGCCGTCGCCAATCGTTGCAACGAAGCCCGATCCACATTCGGATAACGCAACTCGACGGGCGCGGCCTCGACGCGCAGGCTCGCCTGCACCGGCTCTCCCTGTCCCCCGGCCCACGTCAGCTTGTACGTCCCTGCTGTCTTCGGCGTCATGCGGCCGACGAATCGTCCCTTCATGGCCGAAGCGGACTTCAACTCCAGTGTGCTGAGATCGCTCGGACCCGCGAGTTGAACGACAAGCCCATCAGCGCCGAGCGGCGCTCCTTCCGGGGTGAAGGCGCGCAGCTCGACTTGCACCGGCTCGCCGGGCTGGACGCGCACCGGCTTGAGATCGAACCAACTTTTCTTCGCCTGCTTCGGATCGCGCCGCGCCACGGCTCGCACCGCCTGTCCCCAGAATCGATAGAAGAAGCGATCGCCGACATTCTGCCGCCAGCGCCAGGTCTCGTCCGTGCCGACGAACAACACCTTGCCCTGTCCGGCGAAGTGCTCCGCGATCAACGGCATTTTGCCCTTCGGTCCGGGGACGCCGTTGTAGACGAGGACCGTCGCGGCAGGCGCTGCCTTCTCGGCTGCGGCCGTCCAGTAGAACGGCGGCAAGGAGCGCCAGGTGTTTTGATTGCGTCCCGGCTCGTCTTGCAGGCGCGTCGCCTCATGCAGCGATCCCTCGGGCGCGAGTTCCAGCCGGAACGATGGCGCGCCGCGCGGCGTCAATCCCGGCACACCCGGCTTCAACTTTACGGGGAGCAGATTTTGCAGACGGTCATCGAAACGATGCGGCATCGCCAGCGGACCCGCCGCGACGATCAGACCCACGCCCTTCTCGCGCACCGCCTTGTCAAGCAATTCGACGAAAGCGGCGTCGAGCAGCAGGGGCGAAGCGTCGCCGAGGACGATCGTGTGATACTCGGCCAGTTGCTCCAGTTTGCGCGGCAGAGCGGCGAGACGTTCCGCAGGCACCTTCCGCCGCCACTCCGCTTCGAGGACGACGTCAGCCTGAGTCCCGGCGAGGCCGCCGATGCCGTTGTCGCGATGGAGAGCGTTCTTGAGATAGCGAAAGTCCCAGCGCGGTAGCCCCTCGACGAACAGCACCTTGAGCCGTTCCTCGGTGACACGGATGGCGACCGTCTCGGTGTTGTTGGCCCGCAGATATTCCGGCTCCTCCGGCTGGGGCGTGACATGGACGGTGAGATAGCGAACGCCCGGCTTCGTTGCCTTGAAGGCGAGGTCGATATGCTGTTGCTCGGCGCCGCGCAGCACGAGGTCCTTCGATTCGAGGAGCTTGTCCTCTTCCTTCAACTCGACCTCGACGGGCCGCCCATCGAAGCCATTCGACTCGATGGTCACCGCGACATGCGCGGTGTCGCCGACAGAGATGACTTCCGTCGTGTAAACGTCAACGATGGCGACGTCCTGCAAGCGTCGGGGCGAGCCGACCGGCACGGTGAAGACCGGCACGCTGACGCTGGCGGCCTTGCGGGCCGCCTCGGCGGGAGACCGTCCGCCAGTGTTCTGGCCATCGGAGAGGACGACGATGCCGGCCAACTGCTGGCCCGACGTCTCTTCGAGGACCTGATGCAGAGCATTGCCGGTATCGGTGACGGGTCCGCCTGGCGTCGGCGGTTCGGGCAGTTCCAGCTTCGTGGCATCGACGCCGAGGCGCGTGATGTCGCGGGAGAAGCCATAGAAGCGAACGTCGAAACGCTTGTTGAGGTCTTTCAGCAGAGGCCCGGCGTTCTGCACGGCGGCATGAGCGAGTTTGCCGCGCGTCATGCGATTCATCGCCCGCCGAGCCTCGGCGTCGAGCACTCCGCCGGTGGGCCGATAACCCGCCGCCTCGGCGAGAGGAAGCAACTCGTTCTCGGACTCGAACGGCCCGGCCGGAAGCGTCATGCTGTGCGAATGATCGAACAGCACGGCGACGACGGGCCTGATCTCCTTCCGCTGATCGAGAGCGAGGAACGGCCCGGAGAGGGCGACGACGAGCAGCAGTAGAATAAGCGTCCGGGTCGCGGTCAGCGTCAGCCGCAGGGCGGGCGGCATCGTCGGCAGGTTGCGGCGCTGGCGCAGGTAGATGTAGATGGCCGCAGGTACG
>JBBRIK010000684.1:0-4272 GCA_038221045.1 Gemmatales bacterium | reverse complement strand
GACGGCCGCCTTCTCCCACTTCGGGCGGGTCAGTTCCACCGTCTCGCGAATGAGGTCGTTGAGATTCACCGGCTGGGCGGCAACGTCGGGTTCCTTCCGGCGAGCAAAATCCTGAATGCGACGGACGGTCTGGGCGGCGTCCAGAGCACCGGTTCGGCTGGCTTCGAGAAGTCGGCGACACGACGCGGGCAAGGCCGAATCGATCAGGGCCATTTCGAGAAAGCCGAGCACGCCACACAGCGAGTTGTTGAAGTTGTGAGCCACCCCCGCCGCCAGCTCACCGAGAGCACGCATCTTCTCGGTCTGGACGAGCTTGTTCTGCGACGCGCGCAACCTCCCGTACGCCGCCCGCAGACGACCAACGAGTTGGCAGTTCGAGATCGCCGGACCGAGCAGATCCGCCACGATGTAAAGGAGTTGGATTTGTTCGCCGGTAAAGCCACCGGCATGAGTTGCGACGCTCTGGAACACGCCCACCGTGCGTTCGCCGACGTGGAGGGGGATGGCGAAGTACACGGACGCCCCCCGTGCCGCAAGCTCTTGACAAAGATCATGGCTTAGCTCTTGTAGCCGACGATGGTCCGCATACACTGCTTGCCCGCCCTTCAGGCAGGCGCAGAACGGCGTCTGCTCCATCGACAGTCGCCTGCCCGGTGCAAGCCCCAGGGCGACAGCCCGCGCTGCGGAATTGCTGTTGTTTGCGGCCAGGATCCAGGAGACCGGCGCCCCTTCGGCAAAGCAGGAATCAACGACGTCTCCCTCTCCTTCCGCGTCTTTCCCGTTTCCCGGCTGCTCCTGGAAGTCGGCCAGCCATACGGAACATGTGTGCAGTGGGAAGTGCCGCTCCAACTCACACAGCGATCGGGATAGCAGGCAGGGTAAATCGAGATCTCCGGCAGCAATTTGCGCGACCTGGTTCAGGAGTCGAAGTTTGGTAAGCAGGTGGTTCTCTTCCAACAAGGTCTCTTGCTCCACCGGGGCGGCCAGGACGGGACCCTTCTGCGTGAGGACGGGCAAGCCACAGCCTTTCTCCGAGTCCGGAGTGAGAATTTGCGAAGGAGAGAGCAGTTGGTCCATGGCGATCTCTTCTTGAAGGGAGCAAGTTCGCAGACGGCGTGAATTCCACCGACAACACCCGCGTTCGGTTGAGACTGCACATCGTCACTGCTCGCCGGGTGGAATCGCACAGGACACGGACTCCAGTCGCCCACTACCCTCTTTCCAAAGGGCGCCGTTGACCGCTCGCTGGAGCGATTCGCCGATGCCCCGCTGGCGGATGGCATGGATCTTGAGGCGACAACGCAAGAAGGCGTCGATCACGTTCTTGTCCCATTGTGTACCTGCCCCTCACGAAGGATCGACTCGACACGGTCGTGCGTCATCGCCTGGCGGTACGGCCTGGTGGTGCTCATGGCGTCGTACGCATCCGCCACTGCCAGAATGCGGGCAATGATGGGAATGGCCTCTCCCTTCAACCCTTCCGGATACCCGGCGCCGTCATAGCGCTCGTGATGGTACAGCACCCCAGGCAGGAGCTGGCGGATGGGGTGCAGGTCAATCAGGATCGCATGACCGATCGTGACGTGCTGTTGCAGGTGTTTCATCTCCTCGGCGGTGAGAGGCTCCCGCTTGCAAAGCACCCCATCGCGAATACCGATCTTGCCAATGTCGTGAAGCAATCCGGCCAGGTAGAGGTCGCTCACCTTGTCTGCCACAAGGCCCAGTTCGCGGCCCAGTTCGACGGCGATGCGCCCGACGCGCTCGCTGTGACCGAAGGTATAGGCGTCCTTGGCGTCGATGGCGGCTGTCAGCGAACGGACGAGTCCCACCAGGAGTTCCTTGAGGTCCTGGTAGCGGGCAGAGGCGCCGACGTGGAGACTGAAGAGGGCCGCGAAGGGAGTCAGCACCACCACATCGCTGCGCCGCAACGGCGCGGCGATAAATGTCCCCGGAGCTTGTGGAACGGCGATCTTCGATACCGCGCCGTCTTGGTGGGGATGTTTCTCTTTGGCGAGCGACGACGCCGGGGCGCCCTGGCTTTTGTTGAGTGCGACCAGGAGCCCTTGGGGCCCCTGGTCGCGGAGGGCGAGGGCTAGCAAGTTGGTGATTTGCGGGAAGCAAGCCCCCAGGCTGCTGTCCTGGACATCATTGAGCAGGAGGAAGCCCGATTTTCCCAGCTCGGGATTCTTGGTCACGCGGTGAGCAAGTTGCCGGCAGTCCCAGGGGGACAGGCCGGGTTCACCCCACACGAGGATGTCAGCCTCGGCTTGTTGGGGCACCCAGATTACAGCCTGCACACGGATAAGTTCAGCGGCGGCCCGAAGGATGCGCGTTTGATTCCTCTCGGTCTCCTTGTGGACGCGGAGGCGGCGCGTGAGCTGCTCCAACGCGCCGATCGCTTCCCAGGCGAGGGTGCCCGATCCCTCTTGTTCGAGTCCTTTTCGGTGCAGGACCGGAGCGGCGGTCGTCAGCATGAGCCGATCGCAGACCGACTGCGCCCATTTCTGCAGGCGAGCTTGTTCCCGAGCCACCTCCGCCTGAGAGCGAGCGAAACCCGTCAGGCTCCCAATCCCGACCAGGGACGGGACATCTTTCAAACTCAGGGGAAGCACCAGTTGATACTGACCATCTCTCAAGTGCGTCGCCTGGGCACATCCGGCGGCGGCCCATTGCTTGATCTGCTCGGGAGTGCAGCAAGAAGCCGAAGCGAGGCTCCCTGCGGAGTCCGCGTCACCAATCGCCTCGCCGGTTGCCGTGTCGTAGAACGCGAAGGGGTCCCCAAATTCCTCGCGAAGGATGCTCGCCAGGAAGCGGGTCTGGCCCATCAGGGAAGAAGTTTTGCTTCGAGCCGTTGCTTCGGTTGCCGTTGCCGACATGGTTGTACTCTTCTCGATAATAGGGAGGAGATCGAGTTCAGGAACGGACGCTTCTACTTTCCGACAAGCTTGTTACCTGTTGCCCGGACAAGCATCTGCCGGAACCGGGGTTGGTCTCGAAGTTCGGCGAGGTCCGGATCGTTGCCCGCCTTGTCTCGTCCGACTCCGCGAGCAAGGGCCTTCGCTAACAGATCCAGTGCCTGGTCCGCGATCTGCGGGTCCGGACGCCTTTTCTCGGCGAGGGCAGCCACGCATGCGGCGGCATAAAGCGTATCTCCGGAACGAGGCTCTTTCTCCAGACACCAGTTGATGTCTTCGCTGGCCTGCTCCAGGGAGCCGTTTCGCGCCAGCAGCACAGCCCGGTAACGCCGCGCGTCGAAGAAATTGGGAGCCGCTTCCAATGCGCGGTTGAAGAACCCGAGCGCCTCGGGGTTACTGCCTCGCTCCATCGCTAACATGGCCAGACCATAAAGCGCCTCCTTATTCTGCGAGTCTTGCATCAGCACTTCCTCAAAGGCCCGTCGCGCCTCGCCTGGCAGGCGGGAGGCCACCGCAAACCCGTAGGTCCATCGTATTTGGAGACGCATGGAGGCAGGCAGGGCAGCGGTCCGTGCGAACGCAAGTTGGAAAGCCGCGTCGGCCTCCGCATGACGCCCGAGCGCTTCCAGGGCCATGCCCCGGCCGGCATGCAGAGGAGCATCGTTCTTCCCCTGCGCCAACGCCCGGTCCAGATCAACCAACGCATCCGGATACCTCTTCAGCTCCAGGCAAGCCAGGCCACGGTTTGCGCGGGCGGCGACCAGGTCCGAGTCGCACTCCAAGGCTCTCGTGTAGCTTAGCACGGCTTCCGACTTGTTGCCGCTTTGGGCCTGCACGTAGCCGAGATTGAAGTGGCCCCAGGCGAAGTCCGGCCAGAGCCCGGTGCAATGGCCGAAATCCCCGGCCGCCAGAACGTGATCGCCAAGTTCGGTGTGGCAGATGCCTCTCTGCATCCACGACCAGTAATGTCGGGAATCGAGGGCGAGTGCTCGATCCAAAGCGGCAAGTGCCGCGACGTAATCCTCGGGACCCCCTGCCCGGACCAGTGCAGTCGCCAGGAGATAGTGGTCGCGAGCGCTGGCCATGGGGATCTCTTCCGCCCGCTGCCGGGCGGTCTGCTCTTGCTTGGTTTCGCCAAGCAACTCCAGGTAACGGGCCCGATCCAGCCAGAGCGCCCGTGAGGGTGCCAAACCCGGAATCGTTTCGGCTCGCTCGAGCAGGGGCAATGCCTGTCGCACGACCGACTGGTCCTTCGGGGCAAGGCGAACGCGGGCCGACGCCAGCAAGAACAGCAACTCCCGTGCGTCCTCGGCCAGACGGTTCCGGTCGTTCCCGGACAGCCGCAGCCAGTCTGCGG
>JBBRIK010000683.1:0-4280 GCA_038221045.1 Gemmatales bacterium | reverse complement strand
CAGGGGTGTCGGACCTCTACTGGCCCATCGCGAAGCCGTACCAGCCGGCTTCACCAATTGTGCGGCGAAGAGTGATCGGTGCAACAGGAGCGGTGTGGCTGGACGCCGACGGCGACGGCAAGCGGACCAGTGCCTACGAATACGCCCGGCGTCTGATCGCGAAGGCGGAGCCTGACTGGCCGAAAGTCGTGCAGGCGCTGGGCGACTACGATGAGGCGGTAGCGATGCAGGCAGCGGCGCTACTGCGGACGCGAGGCGTTGCAGTACAGGAGCCGGCCCTCCGCATCGCGGCCCGAAAAGCCGGCGCTCACGTCGATCGAGCGTTCCAACTGTACATCGAAGCCTGGAGAGAGAGCCAGCTCGCGCGAGCGCAATCGCGCTAGGCGATTCTCGTTGCTACTCCAACTCATGCACGTCGCCAAGGACGCCGCGAGGCACGCAGACGATCAACACAGTAAGGTTGCCCTTCGCCTTGTGCTTGACGCCGCGCGGGACGTAGACGACGACTCCTTGGTGCAACTCGATCTCCTCATCGTCGAGGGTCATGGTCCCTTGCCCGGAGATAACGTAATAAAACTCGGCGGTCCGCTCGTGGTAGTGCAGTTTGGCGTCCTGAATCTCGAGGTGATGAACCTCGCCGGCGGCCTCGTCTTTCTCCACGATCAGACAGCGGATCTGCCCGCAGGTTTCGGTCCAGGGCTGGACGTCCGCAGGGTCGCGACGCAGGAAGCGAGAGAGGGTGTTCATGCTGAGTCCTCGATCAGTCCCCCGAGGAGGGCAGGTGGTCATGGTTTGCGGGACAGACGCCATCGTACTCGAAGCCGTGCCGGAGGCAATCAAACTTCTCGACTGTCCGCGACCGGTTCCGGCTCGTCCGGCAAGAGACAAAGCCAGATGTCGCCGAACGCTTCTTCCTGCTCCGCTTGGAGGCGAAAACGCCGAGCCAACTCGAGGACGGCGAGGAAATAGCCGACGAGGCGCGAGCGCGTGAAGGGCGGGCTGAACAGAGACGAGAAGGGCAGCCGGCCCGCGTTCCGCAAGCGCGCCTCCGCCTCCTCCATGTAGACGTGCAGGGGAGTCTGATCGTCGGTGATCTGCTGCGGCTGAAGGGCGAGCGTCTCACGCAGGAGCCGGCCGAACGCGCTGACAAGGTCCCACAACTCAACCGCTCGTAGAGGAGCCGGACCGGACGGGGCGGGAGGAGGCGGAGCGCTGCGCGGCAGCCGGCTGGCCTGCTTCTCCGCCTGCTGTTCCAGCAAGGACGCCGCCTCCTTGAAGCGCTTGTATTCCAGCAACTGGCGCACGAGTTCCTGGCGCGGATCGTCGCGCGATTCGCCCGCTTCCTCGGCGTGCGGCAGCAGCAGCTTGCTCTTGAGTTCCATGAGCGTCGCCGCCATGACGAGGAAATCGCCGGCTTTCTCCACGTCGATCGCTTGCAAAACGTCGAGATAGGCGACGAACTGTTCCGCGACGCGAGCGATGGGAATGTCGCGCAGGTCCACCTCGTCGCGCTTGACCAGATAGAGCAACAGGTCAAGCGGTCCGTGGAAGACGGGAAGGTCGGCCTGAAAGTCCATCGTGCTTGTCTCCTCCTTCTCGATTGTCCCGCAAGCGCCGCCGCGAGACAACCGCAACCGGCCGCGAGGTAGAATGAGAGCGGAGGACCGCGAGATGCATCTGCTCGACCTGACTCTGTCGTCCGCCGCGGAAAACCTGGCGCTCGATGAAGCGTTACTGCTGGATGCAGAGGGGGGCCGCAGCGGTGAGGTGCTGCGCTTCTGGGAGTGGCAGGAGTTGGCAGTCGTCCTCGGCTCCGGCGTCGTCGCGCGAGACGAGATAGACGAGGAAGCGTGCGCCGCCGCCGGCGTTCCAATCCTGCGCCGGTCGAGCGGCGGCGGAACGGTGCTGCTGGGCGACGGTTGCCTCTGTTACAGCCTCGTCCTGTCGATGGAGAGCAGGCCGTCCCTGAGCGCGATCCGGCCCTCGTATGAGTACATCCTCACGCGGATTGTCGAGGGACTGGGGCGGGAAATTACCATTGCCGGCATCAGCGATTTGGCCTCGGATGGTCGAAAGTTCTCGGGCAATGCTCAGCAGCGCAAGCGAACGCATCTGCTCCATCACGGCACGATCCTGTACGCCTTCGATCTGTCACTGGTCAGCCGATTTCTGCGCGAACCGGCGCGCCAGCCGGAGTACCGGGCCGGGCGAGAGCATGGCGACTTCGTGTGCAACCTGTCCTGCTCCGTGGACGAACTGCGAAGACGAATGCGCGAAAGCTGGGAGGCGAACGAGCCGCTGATGGATTGGCCGCGCGAGGAAGTGAAGCGGATTTGCGCGAGAAGGTATGGAATCGAGTAGCATCGCGAGCGAACGGAGCCTGGACGACGTACCATATCGTTCGGATCCCTGACGAATCCCTGAGAGCGAGGCTCCTTTGCTTCCGCGACACTGGACGAAACGGCCCGCCGTCGTGCTGGAGACACGCGTCGTCAGAGGCTCCGGCGGCGGTCCCGACAAGACCATCCTCAACTCGCCGCGCTTCCTGCACGCCGCCGGCTACGACACCCTCTGCGCCTACATGCGTCCCCCCGGCGATCCCGGCTTCGCGCAGCTCGAACTCAAAGCCCAGCGCTGGAACGCGCCTCTCTTCGCCATCGATGACGAGGGGGCGCTCGACTGGCGCGTCCTGCCGCGATTGCTCCACCTCTGCCGCAAGCACAAGGTCGCCCTCTGGCATGCGCACGATTACAAGAGCAATCTGCTCGGCCTGATCCTGCGCCGCTTCTGGCCGATGCGGCTTGTCACTACCGTCCACGGCTGGGTCCATCACACGTCGCGCACTCCGCTCTACTACGCCGTCGATCGCTTCTGCCTGCCGCGCTACGAGCGCGTCCTGGCCGTGTCGGAAGATCTGCGCCAGCGCTGCCTCGAATGCGGCGTCCGTTCGGAGCGCTGTCTGCTGATCGAGAATGCCATCGACACGGAGGAGTTCCGGCGAAAATTCAACGTCGTCGAGGCGAAGAATGAA
This sequence comes from Gemmatales bacterium, assembly GCA_038221045.1. Lineage (GTDB taxonomy): Bacteria > Planctomycetota > Planctomycetia > Gemmatales > Gemmataceae > JBBRIK01. Next base: position 1,249 of record JBBRIK010000683.1, on the reverse strand, counting down.
CTAGGATGGAGCAGCCGGACGTTCGTGATCGGCGCGGTCGGCCGGCTGTCCCCGGAGAAGGGCTTCGACATCCTTCTTCGCGCTCTCGCGGAGATTCGCGGCCGAGGCGTCGATGCGGAGTTGCTGCTGGCAGGTGAAGGCCACGAGCAACCGAAGCTGGAGGCCCTCGCGAGTCAACTTGGCTGCCGCGAACAGCTACATCTGACCGGCTTCCAGAGCGACGTTCGGCCACAGTATCAGGCGATGGATGCGTTCGCCCTCAGCAGCCTGCGTGAAGGATTGCCCAATGTCGTACTCGAAGCGATGGCGCTGGAGACGCCTGTCGTGGCGACTCGCATCGCAGGTGTGCCGCGCGTCATCGACGACGGAGTCAACGGGCTGCTGGTGAGTCCAGGCTCCGTCGAGGAACTGGCCGCCGCCCTGTTGCGTCTAATTCACGATGAGGAACTGCGTCGCCGGCTCGGACTGGCGGGACGACAGACGATTGAGACTCGCTATAGTTTCGCGCGGCGTATGCAGAAGATCGCCGCGATTTACGACGACCTCCTTGACTCTCCCTAGAAGCCCCCATGCCTTCCGTCCCGACTGTCCTGACCCTCTTCGGCACCCGGCCCGAAGCCATCAAACTCGCTCCCGTTCTGCACGCGCTAAGCGAAACCCCCGGACTGCGTTCCGTCGTCGTCTCTTCGGGACAGCACACCGACCTCCTGCGCCCGCTCATCGACCTGTTCGCCCTGCACGTCGATCACGATTTGCAGCTCATGCAGCCGGGACAGACGCCGAACCAGGTCTGCGCTCGCGTCCTCAACGCTCTCGATCCTGTGCTGGAAAAGGAGAAGCCCGACGCTCTTCTCGTCCAGGGCGACACGACGACCGCCCTCGCCGGAGCTATCGCCGCATTCCATCGCCGTATTCCCATCGGCCATGTCGAGGCGGGACTGCGCTCCGGCGATGCTCTCAATCCGTTTCCCGAAGAGATGAATCGCCGGCTCATCACGTCCCTGACGACCTGGCACTTCGCCGCGACGAGCCGCAATCGAGACACGCTGCTAGCCGAGGGTGTCTCTCCGCAGCGCATCTTCCTGACGGGTAACCCCGTCGTCGATGCCCTGCAGGACATCCTCCGCAAGAATACCGTCCCACCGCATCTGGCCGGAGTCCTCGAACAGACCCAGGGGTTGAAGCGCATCGCCTTGACGACGCATCGGCGCGAAAGCTTCGGCGAGGTAATGGGCGACAATCTCAAGGT
>JBBRIK010000682.1:0-4281 GCA_038221045.1 Gemmatales bacterium | reverse complement strand
TTCGGGGGGGGGGGGCCCGGTCCGGCGCCCCGTCCCCCCCCCCCCCCCCCCCGCCGGCGCCCGGGCCGCGCCCCCCCTACTCAGAAGCGGGCCTCGGCTCGGCCCGCCTACCCAGGAACTCATTCGTCGCGGGTGGCGGATTTCTTGACGGGGCTGTCCTTGCCCACGCCTGTCGCCGGCGTGGTGGTCGAGCCGGTACGGACCGGCATCGGAAGGACTTCCGGCTTCACCTCCATGTTGGCCCGGACTCGTTGCAGTCCGCTGACGACGATGCGCTCAGTGGGCTTCAAATCGCTCTTGATGACGCGCAGCCCCGCGTCGAGCCGGCCTACCGTCACCTGACGATACTGGACCTGATCCTTGTTATCGAGGACGTAGACGAACTTCTGGCCCTGGTCCGTGGTGATCGCCTGCTCGGCGACGAGGACGGCCCGATAGGGCTGACCGACTGGGAAGCGAACGCGGATGAACATGCCGGGGCTGATCGTTCGCAGCGACGTGCCGTCTTTCGGCTTGTCGAACAGGGCGCGCATCCACATCGTTCCCGTGTTCGTATCGACCATGTTATCGACAAAATCGACGGTCCCAGGATGGGGATACCCTTCCTCGTCGGCCATGCCGATCTCGATGCTCACCTTGCCGCTGCGGGCCGTGTCGAGAGCGCCCTTGCTCATCAGTTGGCGCAGGAGCGTGCGCTCATCGACGTCGAAATACGCGTACATCGGGTCCAGAGTGACGATGGTAGACAGGATGGTGTCGTCAGACTTCACGAGGTTTCCCTTGTCGATGAGCCGGCGGCTGATGCGTCCCGCGAAGGGCGCCTTGATTTCCGAATACAGCAAGTTCTGTTCCGCCAGATCGACGGTGGCCTTGGCGCTGCCGACGCCCGCGATGGCCTCGTCGCGATTGCCGCGGGCAAGATCGTATTCCTCCTGGCTGCCTCCCCCGGAACGCCGTAGTGACGCGGCGCGGGCGAAGTCCGCTTCAAACCGCTTCACACGGGCCTCGGCTTGTTTGAAGTCGGCTTTCGCCTTCGCCACTTGCGCCTTGAAGGGCTTCTGATCGATGATGAACAGCAACTTGTCCTCTTCAACCATCTGGCCATCCTTGAAGTTGATCTCCTCGAGATGTCCCGTGACCCGCGCCTTGATCTCGACGCGCTTGAACGCCTCGGTATGCCCGGTGAAGTACTCGTAATCGATGACGTCCGTCTTGACGACGGGCAAGCTGACCTTGACCTCGGTTTTCCCTTGCGGAGGAGGAGTGGCCTGCTCGCGCTTGCAACCAGCCAGGAACAACGGGAGCAATCCCAGGAAGCAGAGAGAGTAGCGCATGGTGGGTCCTCACACGGGAGAATCGTTCCGCTCGTGACGCCGGCGTTCTGGGGCGGTCAGGATGCCGTTGAACACGATGTCGATGATGTCGCGGGCCACCTCGGCGGGGGGACGATTGCGGCCGGCGATGTAGCTGACGAACATGGTCCCATAGAGCAGATCGCCGATCACGTCGCTGATGCGTTCCGGCGACAGCGGCCGAATGCGGCCCTCGTTTATCAGGCCACGATAGAGCGCCCGCCAGCGTTCGATGTTGATCTCACGATGCTGGAAGTAGGTCGGACGTTTGCGGTGCCGGAACTGGGCGCGTTCCTGAATGAGCATCTCGACCGCCTCGGGATGCGCGTGGAAGAACTCGAGATAGGCGTGGATGGCAGTCGCAATCTGTTCCAGCGGGTCCGCAATGCCGTCCGCGCGGGCTTCCACATGCTGGCGCAGGTTGCGCATGACACGATCGACGGCGGCGAGAAAGAGTTCCTGCTTATTGCCGAAGTGGCGGTAGAGCGTCCCCTTGCCGACCTTGACGGCGTCAGCGAGGAGTTGCAGATCGGTGGCGGCATAACCATCGCGAGCAAACAGAGTGATGGCGTTTTCGAGAATGTCCTCACGACGCTGCTCGCAACGGGCTTCGAGTGAGGCGCGAGGTTTCTTGGGTGAGGTGTTCATGTAGCGGCCCTCGAAAGTGGACGGACGCGTCCGTCCACATATCATCGTAACCTCGTTAGTGAGGGAGTCAATCAGGAAGTGTGAAACTTTTCCGGTTGCGTAAACGAGCGGAGACGCACAAGTTGTCCGGTCGGGGCCGCTCCATTTTATTTTCCATGTCGTGTCTGGGCTGGTGTTCTCGATTAGCAGATAGAGTGGTGAGAAACCGACCAGCCGGGTATACTAATCCTGCGTGAGTCGTTCTCCGCGGGGGAAGTCTCTCACGCTCGCAAGTTTCCGAAGGAACAAGGTGCCACGATGAGGTTCCAATCCACCCTGGTTCTCGCGCTGCTGGCCAGCAGCGCGATAGCCGCAGATGACTTGAAGTCGGGGCCGCAACCCGGCGAACAGACCGGCGGGTTCAGGACGCTGTTCGTCAACGGCACCCTCGCGGGCCAGAGCCGCTGCCCGGTCTGAGTGCAGGACTATGGGCTGAACGCCTTGATCTTCGCACACGAGATCAACGGTCCCTTGACCAGTCTGGTCAAGCAGATGGACAGGCAACTCGAAGAGGCGTCACGCCGAAACGCCTCTGTCCCCCTCGGCGTCTTCGTCGTGTTCTGCAATGACGATGCCAACCTCAAGCAGCGGCTCCAGGACCTGGCCGGCAAGGAAGGGCTCAAGCGCGTCGTCCTCTGCGCCAGCAATGGAGCGGGGCCGCCCCGGTATCGTCTGAACCAGGAAGCCGACCTGACCGTCCTGATTTACGGCGGGGGCGTGAGGAAAGTGGCGGCGAATATCCCCGTCAAGAAAGGGGAGCTGGATGAGAGCCGGACGAAGGCCATCCTCAAGGAACTGACCCAGGTCCTGCCCAAATAGCGAGCGGAAAGGCGTGGATCGATATCCGACACGAGGGCCAGTCCGGATGGGCTGGCCCTTCTCGTTTACTTGCTCTCCTTGAGCGGAGGAAGAATTCCCTTGAGTGGCGGGCACTCCTTCGCCAAACCGCTTTCTCTTGTGGCCCTTTCAAAGATACGGTGACAGAGGCAGCAGTTCGTGTCGAGATCGCCACGTCCCGCCCATCTGCAACCGTTCACGCTGAGTCGTGCTGAGAATCGTCAACATGATGCGCTGTCCTCGCTCGGGCTTATCTGACTGCCTCTCCGCTTTGCCGGTTCGCACGATGGTTTGCGACAAAATTCGCCCAGGGAGACGTGGCCCGCTTGCGGTATAGTGACTGACGCGAATCAGCAATGTGGACTCGGTTTTGGGTTCTGAAACAGATTCCCGAGAGATTGTCTCCCCTCCTCCGTGAAGGTGGCGCGATGTTCAAGTGGACCTGTCTCGCTGTCGCCGTGGGTTTCTTCACTCTGCTGAGTTGGATGCTCAACGATTTGCGTCTGGAAGCTCATCGCACCGGTCAGAGGATCCACGATACCGGAGAGATCATCCACGAACATCTGCCGGCCATCGTCGAGAAGACGCGCACCACGGCTGAGACGCTCGCCGAGTTGGCGGAGGACCTTCGCCAGCTCAAGGAGTTGGCCGGCGTGGCCCACACGGTCCGCGACAAGAACCTGGTCTCCTATGCGACGAGCCTTCTCGATGCCGTCGAGACGTCCGGCGGGACCATCGGCCTGAAGAAGACGCTTGGCGGCAGCGGGCTGAAGAACATCGTGCCCGCCAGGGAGTGGGTCGTCGCCGCCCGCAAGGAGGCGTTGCTGCTGACTGTCCTGGCGAAGTCGAAGACGGAACTGATGACGCGGCTGGCGAAGAACAAGTTCGGCTCTCACTGGTACCTTCAGATCGGCGACCGCGAGCCGATGACGCTGATGGACTGGCTCAAGGCGAATCATCCCCCGACGAAGGAACTGAGCGGCTGACGCGCCCTTTGACGGTGAACATCGACGGCGGCTCGCGTGTCCGTCCCGCAACATCGTCGCCCGGCGAGAAGCGCCATGTTCATGACCCTGACCACGACGCACTGTCCCGCCACCGATCTCGGCTACCTTCTGCACAAAAGGCCGGGGCAGGTGCAGACCTTCTCGCTGTCCTTCGGCAAGGCGCACGTCTTCTATCCCGAGGCGACGGAGGATCGCTGCACGGCCGCCCTGCTGCTCGACCTCGATCCCGTCGGCCTGGCACGCGACCGGCAAGGGCCGCGCGGCGGCGTCCTCGAACACTACGTCAACGATCGGCCCTATGTCGCGTCCTCGTTTCTGAGCGTCGCTCTCGCCCAGGTGTTCGGCTCCGCCCTGGCAGGCACCAGCCGCGAGCGTCCCGATCTGGCCAACACTCCCAT
>JBBRIK010000681.1:0-4295 GCA_038221045.1 Gemmatales bacterium | reverse complement strand
GACGCCGAGCAACTTGATGCCCCTGGCCCATTGCTGCCGTTCGCGTTCTCCTTGCAGCGACACCGTTACTTCGAGGCTCAGTCGCGTTTTCTCCTTGTCGAGAGCACGCAACTCGGCGACGCGGATCTGGACGTTCTTGGCCGGCTCTTCCAGCGTCAGTTTCGTCCGCTTCCAGGCTCCTTCAGGGGCTTCCAGGCGGCCCTCGACCATGATGAGGGTCCGGCGGGCGCGCGGCAGACGAAGGTTCGGCGGAAGCGGAGCCGTTCGGCCCCACTCCGCGCGATCCTCGAACTGTTTGGGGATAAGCGGAACGATTGTATTGTGAATGAGTATGGCGAGGTCGCCATGATCGGGCTTGTCGTCGGCTCGCGCCGCCGGAATCGCCAGCAACAACAGTGCGAGAGCGGCACTCTTCATGATCGACGTTCCTCCTGTGGGGCAAGGCCAGCCGAGAGGATCACGCCCCTCGGCTCGCCCTGGGCGATCCACTTATTCTACAGAAGGACGTCAAGGCGTCTTGTACTGAGCCAGTTGCGGCTCGAGCCATTCGAGGACGGCGGGAATGAAGGACATTGCCGAGGGACGAGAGTGATGCCCGTTCGGATCGTAGACCGTCGTGATGTGGATGCCGAGTTGTTTCGCGACGTACAGGAAGCTTTCGATCTGCGTGTTGATGTTGAACTCATCGCGGCCAACGTAGGCGATGAACATCGACAGGTCGCCGTCCTTGATCCCCCGATTGATCATCAACTCGAGCGGATTCTCGGCCGAGATTCGCTCGACCGTATCGGGAGCGTTGCCGTAAAGAGGCCGAAGGAACGCCCCGAGCCGAATCGTGAGGACGCCTCGGTAGCGGGCGACGACCTCACGCCGCCGGGAGAAGTCCGTGCGGAAGCCCCAATCCTCGGGATCGAACTTGGCGCGATAGCGGCCCTGGCTGTTCTCCCAGCGCGTGTTGAGCGGAGGAAAAATGCCGATGACGAGCTTGAACCGGTCGGGATGCTTGAACGCCTTGTTGAACGCCGCTCCTCCGCCCATCGAGGCGCCCGCGATGACGTGGGCCTCGCGCTCGGGAAGAATCGGGAACTGCTCGTGAAGGAAGTCCCAGACGTCCTTCATGAGATAGTCCTCGTAATCCCCCGCTTTCGTGTTGAGGAAAAAACTGGCGACGTTGTTGAAGATGCAGTCGTTCCCCCGGAGCGTGCCGTCGGGCGCCGCGATGATGACGGGCGCCAGTTTGCCGCAGGCGATGGCCTCATCGAGCGGGGCGATCAGATACTTGACGAACGACACTTCATCCTGCGCGATGCCATGCAGCCAGAGGAACAGCGGATAGCGTTTCTTCGCGTCGTAGCCCGGAGGCAGATAGACATACATGTCGCGCTTCTCGCACAGCGCGGCGGACCAGATGCGGTTGTCCTGGCCATGATTGTGCGTGAAGTCGAGGACCTGTCCGGCCAACTTGCTGTTGGTGCGATCGAGCAAGGGACGGGTGCGAAGCGGGTTCGCTTCCGCGCGCGTGCAGGAAATCAGCAACAGCAACACGAAGGGCCAGCGATGGCACATGACGGGAAGCCTTTCAGGGTGCAACTTCGGGTTGAGCGGTGACGCGGGAGACCGGTCCAGCGAACAAGAGGTCGCGACGGGACAGGACAGACTCCGTTTTCATAACGTCGGCTCTCGCGAATCGCAACCTGAACGCGGATTCGGCCGGAAGCAGAATCGTGCAGTTGTTCCGGCGCGATTGCGCCAGTTTTGTCGATCGCGCCGGGCAAAGGATTTGACATGGCGCGCGGAGTGGTTTTCAATCAAGGGGAGAGCGCGAACGTGGACCGCTCACTGGCCCTTGTCTCGCTCGCATGGGGAAGCACGTCATGGAACTGCAGGTCGATAAGGTGGAAGGCGTGACGGTAGTCGCCGTCAAGGCCGAGTTCCTGGATGCCAGCAACAGCCGCGACTTCAAGGAGCGCATGAACGCGCTCTTACCTGGCGTGAAGCATCTGCTGCTCGACCTGAGTCAGGTTCAGTTCATCGACAGCACCGGCCTCGCCGCTCTGTTGACGTGTCTGAAGCAACTGAGCGTTTGCAGCGGCGACATGAAGATTTGCAGTATCACCAGCCCGGTGCGAGCTCTGTTCGAGCTGGTGAAGATGGGGCGGATCGTGGAGATTCTCAAGACGCGCGACGACGCCTTGAAGGGATTCAACCCCGCGTCCTGAGACGCTTGCGGCTTCGCTCTCGTGTGCAAAGCCGCAAGCGGCAAGAGGGTCACGCCTTGGCCGGCACCTCGAAGCCCTTGCGATACTCGCGCGTCAGCATCGCGTTGGCCTCCTTGTCTCCGACGAACACTTCCTTCGGCACATCCAGAGTCAGCTTGCGGCCGACGCGATAGTTCAAGCCGTCGAGCATCACCTTGTTGTTCTTCAGGTGTTCCTGCGTCCGTTCCAGCGTCTCGACCGATTCCTTGTCGTCGCCGAAAGCGGAGCGCGTCTTGTCGAACGTCTGATCGGTGCCGAGGCGGTAGCTGATATTGGCCAGATGACACAGAGAACTGGACAGATGGCCCTGCTCGATGTCGGCCGCCAACATCTCCGGCTTGTTGGCGCGCACGGCCCGGACGAAGTTGCCGAAGTGATCGTCGCCACCCTCGAACTTCTTGATGAGTTCGCCCTTGGGAGAGTAGGCCAGGGCGGTGTTGTAGTTGGTGCAGACCAGATAGCCGTCGGTGCAGTGGAAGACGTTGCCGACCTTCGCTCCCTTGTAGTCGTCCGTCTTCAGGCCGCGCACCTCGAAGATCAGTTCGGAGTCGCCGTAGTCGAAGACGCAGACCTGGGTGTTCGGCGTCTCGCCGTTATCGACGTAGCCGAAACGGCCGCCGGCGCTGAAGGCGGTCTTCGCCAGTTCGTTCTTGCCCAGGCCCCAGCGAGCGACGTCCATTTGATGGATGCCCTGGTTGCCGAGGTCGCCGTTGCCGTAATCCCAGATCCAGTGCCAGTCGTAGTGGACCGTGCCGTACGCCAGACTCTTGCGATGCGGAAGTTTGAAGGGGGCGGGACCGCACCAGAGGTCGTAGTCCATCGACTTCGGCGGCTGCTGCGGGCCGGACACCTTGCCGATGCTGCCACGCGGCTTGTAGCACAGGCCGCGCGACACCTGCACTTTGCCGAGCTTGCCGTCGTGGAGGAACTTCATCGCCTCCTGGATGCCCTTCGACGAACGCACCTGCGTGCCGGTCTGGCAGACCTTGTTGTACTTGCGAGCGAACTCGACGATCCGCCGTCCCTCGCTGACGTTATGGCTGACCGGCTTCTCGACGTAGACGTGTTTGCCGTTCTGCAAGGCGAGGATGGCCGCCAGGGCGTGCCAGTGATTCGGGGTCGCGATCGAGATGATGTCAATGGTCGGGTCGGTGACCAGCTCGCGAACGTCCTTGACGAATTTCGGTGCTTTTCCCTGTTTCTTTGTGATGTGCGCGACCGCCCCCCCGATGACGCCTTCATCGACGTCGCAGATGGTGGTGACGAGACAGCCATTTGTAGCGGCAAAGCCGTGCACATGGCTCATGCCCCGGCCGCGGACCCCGACGACGGCCACGTTCAGCGTGTTGTCGTCCTTCTTCGCCGCCGGCTTCTCGTCGGCTGCGGGCATGGCACTGGCCAGGCCGGCCACGCTCGCCGACAGGAGAGCGGAATCGCGCAGAAAATCACGTCTACTGAGGAAGTGCATCGAGGAAACCTCCAGGGATGAATCGCCCCCGGCCGCCCGGCCGAGGAGAGGCAGGCGAGACATCAACAATCTTCGCGGAAATGCAGCTGCGGGTCAATCGTCTGCGGGAGGATTTTTCGACTCGATGGGGGACAAACTCCTCGACTCGGCCTTCAAGGAAAACTGCGCTGAATGCTCCGAGGAACGGGAAAGAGCGCGAAACGCGAAGCAATCGCGATTTCCGCGCTCCGTCCCGATTCGGGTGTCGGAGTGCGCGTTTCGGAGTTACAGTTGATGCGGTCCGATCGGGCTATCGCTTGACCCCTGCACGGAGAACCTCATCCATGACGCGCGTTCTGTCCTTGATCCTGCTGGCGAGCGGCAGCCCGACGCTGACAACGCTGAAGGGACACACCGACAAGGAGTAATCTTACGTTCTGGGATCTTCCTGAGGCATGTCTCGATTGCCCCCGCTTGCGGCTTAGCGGTTGCCCCGCTAAGCCGCAAGCGGGGAAAAAGAGTAGGGGGCGGTGCCGGTGGGGCCGCCGGCGGGTTGTTTTTAGAAAAAGCGTAAAAGCAGGGTTTTTGTA
>JBBRIK010000680.1:0-4298 GCA_038221045.1 Gemmatales bacterium | reverse complement strand
CTTGGCGGGCGTAATCCTGCGGGAAAGGTGGGTGGTCCATGAGGAACAACCTTCTGAAAACAGATCTTCTCCCGACTGGTCATGAAGCCAGCATGATAAATAGAATGGGAAAAAAGCTGTCAGTTGGACAGCCCAGGCCATTACTGGCCCATGCGCACCAAGTTAAAGGTTGGGGGACGAGGAAACCATCCCTTGATGCGTTGGGAATCTCTTCCAGCCCCCTTCAGGGGGCTTTGGCACATAGCCCGGTCCTTCAGGGCCGGGCGACCTTGCCGGACCTCTCCCGGTGCGGTCTGAGTGCGTCCGTCAGCCTCTGCGGACCGTCGTCCGCGGAGGCTGACGATTGCTCCTGTTGACATCCGGCGGGGCCGCCCGGCCCAGAAGGACCCGGCTATGTGCCAAAGCCCCCTTCAGGGGGCTGGGAGAGAAACCAGGATCCAGGGGAAAGCTTCGTTCCCCTGTTTAACTTGGTGCGCATGGGCCAGTCATGGCCCCGCTCGCCAGGGCAGCACGGGAGAGGGAAGCCAGAGCGCCCAGGTGGTCGAGCAGGTCTTGCAGGCCCTGCCGCCTCTTCAACGACTCGAACCAGACGAGTTGGCCGTCCTGGTTGGCCATTCGCAACCATTGTTTCACACGCGCCACGGTGTACGAGGGCGAATCCTGCGTTGCCGCGATTTCGACAAAGCGCCTCACCAGGGGAAGCCAGTCCGCGGCCGACTTCCCGAACAGCCCGATGGGCGCCGCGCCGGGAAGACCGAGTTCATGGGCCGCCGCGCGGGCCAGCCACGGAGACGCCAGCGCCCCCCGGCCCAGCATGAAGTGCTGACAGCCCGTCTCGTCCCGACAGCGGCGGAGATCCTGAAGAGTGCGAATCTCGCCGTTCGCCACGACGGGGATGCCCAACCTCCCGCGAACCTCGCCGATGGGCTTCCAGTACGCCGGCGGCTGGTAGCCCTGAATCCGGGTTCTCCCGTGGATGGTGATCCAGGCCACGCCTCCCTCCGCCGCCTGCGTGGCGTTGACGTGAATCGCGCAGGGATCGTCCCAGCCCAGGCGCAGTTTGGCGCTGACGGGAACCTCGCCGGGAAGGGCTGCGCGAACGGTCTCGACGATTGCGCGGATGCGGTGCGGGTGATTGAGCAGCATGGCGCCGCCGTCATGGCGGTTAACCGCCGGCGCGGGGCAGCCGAAGTTGAGATCCACTGCGCTGGCTCCGGCGTGGACCGCGTTCAGCGCCGCCTGGGCAAGTCTGTCAGGGTCGCCGCCGAGGAGCTGGAGCTGCACCGGCAGACCTGTCGGAGTGCGGCAGCCGTTGGCGAACTCCGGGGCGTGCGCGTGGAAGGCGCGAGGACCGGGGACGCTCTGGCTGATCCGCAGGAACTCCGTGACGCAGAAGGTGAACCCGCCAATCTCCGACAGCAGGGCGCGCATGGGCGCATCGGTGACGCCCTCCATCGGTGCCAGAATGAGGGCGGGGACGCCGGCCTCAATCCTGGGGAGCCGTGCCATTCTGTTTGCTGTTGATGCGTTCATTTACGGCTGGCGAGGTATTCGAGCAGGTCGGCGGCTTCCTGGACGGTCAAGCCGGCCACCTGTCCGTCCGGCATCAGCGACGTCAGCGATGGACGCAGCGCCTCCACATCCTTCGCCGCGAAGATGATCTCCTTGTTCTGGCCGTCGCGCAACACGACCTCTTTCTCGGTTCGCTTGACCAGCAGACCGGACATCGTGCGGCCATCCGCCAACTGGGCGAGATAACTCGCGTACTTTGGCTCGATTCGCCGCGACGGCTCCAGGATGCTCTCCAGCAGGTCTTCGCGCGGACGCAGTTTCCCGATGGCCGACAGGTCCGGCCCGATCGGCGTCCCTCGCTCGCCGATCTTGTGACAACTGCCACAATTGACGGCTTGCGACCAGAACAGTTTCTCGCCCTGGCTGGCGTCTCCCTTGAGCCCCAGAATGGTCCTGGGCCGGGGATTCCTGCCGAGCTTCCGTCCCCCCTTCGCATCCACGGGCAGGTAGCCCTCGAACAGGTCGCGAATCGAGCCAGGCGGGAGCTTCGCGGCAGCGGCCAGCAATTGCGTCCTCTCGACAGGCTTCATCTTGCCCAGCCCCAGCTTCCGCGCTAGCGCTAGCGCTGACCTCGGGCTGGCAAGCAACTTCTCCAGCGGCTCGTTCTCCGGCAAGGGGTCTGTCTTTCCCGCGGCCCCGCTCATGCCGGCGATCCACTGCTCCATGAGCTTCAAGCCCGTTTCGTCGGGGCGTTCCGAGCCGATGTGGGGCATCCGATCGCGGCCGAACTTGGCCATGCGAAAGAACAGGGTACTCGCGGGGGGATCGCCCGGCCTGATGATGGACGCTTCCGGCAGCCCGAAGTCGCCGCGCGTGGGAGGGATGCCGACGGCTTTCATCTCGGCGACCGTGACGGGAAACTGCAACCGCAGAGGGACGGAGCCGCCCCCGTGTTCCGAGTGGCACTGGCCGCAGTTGGCGTGGAGATAGGCGCGAGCGCGCGCCTCCAGCGGCTGGCTTGCGTCCGTGGGATCGGCGAGCTTGCGTTCCCGCGCGGCCGAGGCGGCGTCGAACGGCGGCAGCGGCTTGCCGTCCTCGCCAGCCCGGCGGATGAGGCCCTTCTCGGTGAGTGCGATGAGCTGGTTGCGCCCATCAGGACCAGACCGGTTCAACTGCTCGGGCTGGAACGCGAGTGCATATTCCGATTGATTGCTGTGGCATGACATGCACTGGCTGCGGCTATGAAACTGCCACGCGCGCTTGTCTTTCCCCTCGCCCACTTCCTTCTCGTCGCCCTCGGCGAGAATGAGGTCGGCATCGGTTTGATCGTCGCGCCAGGCGAAAGTGTAAGCGCGCCAGTCCATGCCATCATAATGCAGGAGCTGCGTCTCCATCCGCCTGCTTGCCAGGGAGAGCGTCCGGACCAGCACCGCGTCCTTGGGGAAGTGCATGCGGAAGGAATGCCAGGAGACCATGCCGGGGATCGGCTTGCCGGTGGTGTGGAGGGTGGCGGTCGAGACGCCGGGGAAGGCGGCCCAGTGTTCCGCCGTCGCGCCGTCGTGCCACTGCTTGCTGTTCACCGCGAAGGGGACCACTCCGGCCGCCGGCTTGTGGTCCTTCACTGAAGCGAACAACCCGGTCTGGGAGAGCTTCGTCGGGAAGTCGGCGTTCCTGGCTCCCGTGTCATTCCGCGCGATGGTGTGGATCGTACCGCCGTCGTAATCGAGAAAGTACAGTTCGCCCTCCGCGTTCTCGCCGAAAGCGACGATGCGGACCGAGGGGCGAGCGATCTCCGGCATCTCCTTCGTGCGGTCGCCTTCAAAGCGGGCGGCCCACAAGCGGCGGGTCTCCCAGTCGCCGAAGACGTAAGCCCCGCGCAACTCCGGGAACTTCTTGCCGCGATAGACGCGCCCGCCGGTGACGCTGCAGGCAATCGTGTGCGGCAACTCGATGAGGGCCGCGCGGATCGGCGTCGGTCCCACTTTCTCGGGCTTGATGGGTTGTGGCCCCTCCATCGCGGACCAGCCGTAGTTGCCTCCCTTCTCAACCCGGTGGACCGACTCCCAAAGCTCCCAGCCGACGTCGCCGACGAACAACTCGCCTGTTGCGCGATCGAAGCTCATGCGCCAGGGGTTGCGGAAGCCATACGCCCACACCTCCGGCCGCGCTCCCTTCAGGGCGACGAAGGGGTTGTCCTTCGGAACGCCGTACTTGTTCCCGCTGTCCTTGCGGTCCACGTCGATCCGCAGGATGGAGGAGAGGAGGTCGGAGACGTCCTGACCCGTGTTGAAGGGATCGGGCGGGTTCGGGTTCCCCGCGTCGCCGGTGGAGATGTAGAGCATGCCGTCCGGCCCGAAGTGGAGGTCGCCGCCGTTGTGTCCACCCTGGAGGAAGGTGAGAACAATCTCCTCGCTGGACGGATCGATCCGTGGTGGGTCTGTCTTGCGGACGGTGAACCGAGAGACGCGCGTCCCTTCCTTCAGGTTCTGCTGGCCGGCCTTCCTGGCCTTCAGGGTGTAGCAGACGTAGCACAGCCGGTTCTTCACAAAGTCGGGATGGAATGCCAGCCCGTAGACGGACTCGACCTCCTTGGCCTCGGGGAGAAGGTGAACCGTCTTGATTTCCTTCCGCAGATCGAAAAAGAGGTCCGCCCTGGCGTCTGACTTGTCAGCGAACGAATACAGGACGCCAGCCTGTTCGCCGAGGAAGAGGCGGTCGCTCCCCGGACAGCGCGCGAGAAGCAAGGGATGGTCGAACTTTAGATTCGGGAATGCTCGAACCACCTT
>JBBRIK010000679.1:0-4300 GCA_038221045.1 Gemmatales bacterium | reverse complement strand
CCTTGCTCGGACGCAGGATGGCCGTGAAGAGGTCGTCGCGCGAGAAACGGCCCGCGATGCCCTGCAAGTCCGGTCCCATTGCCTGCGACCCGGAGTGACAGGCGATACAACTCGCCTTCGTGAACACAACACGTCCGCGTTCCCCATCGCCCTTGCCCCAGTCGATGGCGGACAGCCGCTTCGCCCAGGCGGTCGTATCGACGCCGTCCTCGCCGCCGAGCTTCTCCGCTTCCTTCGGATGCGTCTTCTTCAGCCAGTCGATCCAGACCTGCTTGTCGCTTTCGGGCAGTTCCTGCCTCGTGAGCCGGCGCAACAGCCTGCCTATTCGCCCGCGCGTCCGGTCCTCTTCCTTGCCGTCCGGCAGCAGCCGCATCGCCTGAACGAGCGCTGCCAGGCCGGCCGCATCCTTGCTCGGCGGCAGTTTCTCCAGCGCATCGAGGCAAACTCGTACCACGTTCAGGGCCGGCGAGGTCAGCCCTTGCAGGAAGTGTTCGCGGTCCTCGCCCGCGGGCCGCCGCGCGAGCAATGGCAAGATGACGTCGTTGAGTCCCGCCTGGTCCCAGAGACGACGCAACACGGGCAGCGCCACATCGTCGGACAATTCGCCGATCAATGGGACGAGGCCAGCATTCCACGGATAGTTCCGCTCCTTCGCGGCGCGGCCGAGGAAGACGGATGCGGCCTTCTTGCGGTCGAAGCCAGGCGCTTGCGTCCAGAGAACATGATCGGGCCGGCCGAAGTCCTTGTGCGCGAGGAGTGCATCGTTGAGAGCGGAATCCTTCTTCGCCAGTTCGCGGTGCAGCTCGACCATGCGCAAGGGCCAGTTGCTATCGCGGTTCAGTTTGCGATTGATGATCTTCTCGTCGAGCGCGAGCAATGCGGCGGCAGTGCGGGCCGTGATCTCCTTCGAGCGCTCCGCCTTCAGACGCGACAGGACGATGAGATAGTGAATGTCCTCGACGGGATCGGATTCCGGCCCGACCATCCTTGCGACCTTGTTCAGAGTGGCGGGAGCATCGTCTTCGAGGATGGCAAGCAGACGAGAAAGCTCGATATCGGCCTCCGCGTTCTTAGAGTGCTTGAGGGGGAAAAGCGAGCGAGCGGCGGTGCGAATTGCCATCATTTGTGGGAGTTCATCCGATCGACGTTCGCGCGCGTATCCTTCCCAAACCATTCCCCGCACTGAGGGCGAAATGCGATCGCCCACCAGAAGCTCCAGAGCCCGCACATTCCCTCTGGCGAATCCCCCTGCGCATTCCTCGGGCTTTGCCTTGGCATACTCAAGATGCATGACGATCCTTTGAATCCATTTGTCCATTTCAGTTTTATCTTTGTGTGTAAGAGGTTCCGGAAACTCGAACAATTTATCTGGCCGTCCACCCTGATCTCGTGACACTTCTCTCGGGCGAAGTTGCCAGCGCTTTGCAGAGGCGAGCGAGCCTTTCATCCCCGCCGGATAACGGATACGGTAGACCGCCCCACGTGTGCCACGCCCTCCGATGGACACAAACAGGTCTCCCGATTCCGGATGCACTGCGGCAGCGGTGGGCGCGAAACCATTCTCACCGGTGGCCTGCAAGAATACTTCACTCGTGCCCCAGTATTCGATCGGATTTTCAAGCACGACGAAGTGGATGCGGCCGAAGGTCCAGTCGGCCAGGAAAAAGCCGCCGCGATACTTCTCGGGAAACTGGCCATGACGGTAACAAACGCACGCCGTCGGCGAGCCTCGTCCCAGCGTGCAAACAGGGCCTCTCACGTCGAGGGAATCGTAGGAAGGCAATCGCCAGAAACTCGATTCCTGAGGACTCAGCCAACCGAAATGGGCACCAGGTTTTACCTGATAGAACCGCGTCGGCTCGTACCACGGCAGACTGACACAGCGCTCGTTGTCCGAGTCGAAGGTGAATAGCTCTCCGTCCGCGTTGAAGTCCATGTCGTAAGCGTTGCGCAGACCATGAGCGACGATTTCGGTCGTCTTGAAGTCGGGACTGAAACGCAGCACGCAACCCGCGACAGGCTTCATGATGGGCGACGTCGCCGCCGGCTTCACCAGCTTGTCCACGTTCGTGTTGTTGCCGCACAGGACGTACAGCCAGCCGTCCGGCCCGCGCCGGATGGCGTGCGCGTCATGCTCGCCGCCGGTCTTCAGTTTGCACAGCAACTCCGATGGCCCGGCGGCCTTGTCGTCCTTGATGAGCAATCGACGCAGCCCGCCGTCGCCGGTGAAATAAAGGTAGTCCTTCTCCCATAACAGACCCATCGCGCCTTCCTTCGGCGCATCAGCGAGCTCGATGACATGATCGGCCTTGCCGTCCTTCTCGATGAGGATGCGAAGGTAGCCACGGCCGGCGACGACGATGCGGCCTTTCGGATCGAGCGTCATCGTGAAAATGTCGTTGGCGAGTTTGCTGTCGGCGTACTCCGTCACCTCGAAGCCCGGCGGCACCTTGAGTCCATGCTGGACGTTCTGCGCTCGCGAGCAAGTCGCGAGGGCCAGCATTGCCACGACACCAATCCAGCGCGCTTCACTCACGATGATCTCTCCTCATGCTCGTCGTGTCGCGTTCTTCAGGGTGAATCCCCGGAGCGCGACACAACGAGCAAGAAGTTCTTCCCTTCACCCATCCAGCGGTGCCATTTGGTATCATCGCCGGTACGCGGCGGGATGACAACCGAGCCGTGAGACAATCCATTCGCGTGTCTGGATCGTCTGGAGGATAATGGAGAACTCTGACAACCGCACTTTCAGGAGTGACAAATGATTCGCAAGCTGACATTGCTGACGGCGTTCGCGGCCCTGTTCGGGCTGAGTGCCGTCTCCCGCGCCGACGACAAGAAGCAGACGGTGAAGAAGCCAAAGGTCGAGGTGGTCTTCTGCCTCGATACGACCGGCAGCATGGGCGGGCTCCTCCAGGGAGCCAAGGACAAAATCTGGGCCATTTCCAACCAGATCGCCAACGGCAAGCCGACACCCGATCTGAAGATCGGCCTCGTCGCCTTTCGTGACAAGGGCGACGCCTATGTCACCCAGGTCCATGAGTTGACCGACGACCTCGACGCCGTGCATGCGAAGCTGAAGACGTTTCAGGCCCAGGGCGGCGGCGACATTCCCGAGCACGTCAACGCGGCTCTGGTCGACTCCGTCCACAAGATCAAGTGGAGCACCGACAAGAGCACCCTGCGGATCATCTTCCTCGTTGGTGACGCGCCGCCGCACATGGATTACACCGACGACGTGAAGTATCCCGAGACGTGCAAGAAGGCGTGCGAGTTGGGCATTATCATCAACACCATTCAGTGCGGCAACGACTCCGAGTGCCAGAAGTTCTGGAAGGACATCGCCGTCAAGTCCGAAGGCTCCTTCGTCAACATCAAGCAGGACGGCGGCGTCGTCGCGGCTGTCGCCACGCCGTTCGACAAGCGCCTGGGCGAGATCAACACCGAACTTTCGACGACGACGCTGGTGTATGGCGAGGGCCGTGCGCGGGCCGAGGGTGAAGCGAAGAAGGACGCCTCCCGCGGCCTGGCTGCCTCAGCGGCGCCGGGTGTGGCCGCCGAGCGTGCCGCCTTCCAGGCCAAGACCGACCGGGTCGCTGCTTATGACTTGCTCGAACAGGTCAAGGAAGGCAAGGTCAAACTCGAGGAGTTGAAGAAGGAACAACTGCCCGACGAACTGAAAAAGCTGTCGGTCAAGGAGCAGAAGGCCCACCTCGAGAAGCTCGACACCCGCCGCAAGGAACTGTCGAAGGAGGCGCTGGACCTGGACAAGAAGCGGACCGACTTCATCGTGAAGGAACAGGTCAAATCGAAGAAGAAGGGCGGCTTCGACGAAGAAGTGCTTGAAATGCTCCGCAAGCAGGCGAAGAAGAGCAACATCGACTACTAACGATACCTTCCGCCGCTTGCGGCTTAGCGGAGTGACCGCTAAGCCGCAAGCGGCACGAAGTTCTTCCTCAACTTTGTCACATCGCCGGGGGTAGCGGAGCGCATTCCGCCGGCGTCTCCTGCTGCCGTAGAACCGCCAATCCCTTCTCATCCAGCATTACCCGGCGAATGCTGCTCGCTCTCCCCGTCGTCGGGTCAAGGTCCACGATCGCTCCGCCGATGCGTGGATCGCCCTCGGCCACCTCGAACATCGTCGGCACGAATGTCACCGTCGTCGTCGTCACGCGATCGATGCGCCGTCCCAGCACGCTGTCGTACGGCCCTGTCATCCCCACGTCGCAAATGAAAGCGGTCCCCCCGGGCAGAATCTGTTCGTCCGCCGTCGGAACGTGGGTGTGCGTACCGAGAACGG
>JBBRIK010000678.1:0-4306 GCA_038221045.1 Gemmatales bacterium | reverse complement strand
GCATCTCGCCCTTGACGATCCGCTGGAACAGTCGTGACTTCGCCGGACTTCCGGCAAGGACCCGCTTGTTCTCAAGCAAGCGGCGGCGGTCGAGAACGACATTGAATCCTCCTTCGGCAGCGCCGTCCTGTCCGTGACAGCGATGGCAATGAGTTGCCAGCACCTGCCGGGCCTTCTCGGCGAGGGCGAGTTGTTCCTTGCTTGGCGGTGCCTCCTCCGGCTTCGGATCGCGTTTGACACCCGGCATGCGCTCGGGGAAGCGGGCCAACACCCTGGCCACGTCCCAGGCTTTCACCACCTGATCGGTCGTGCCGGAGAGCAGCAGCTTGCCATCGGGAGAAAACACGAGCGGCCCTACGCAGGCGGAGTGGGCCCGGAAGCAGGCCCGTTCCTTCCGCGCTGCGAGGGACCACAGTCGGATCGTTCCGTCCGCGAATCCGGCTGCCAGGAGTTGTCCGTCGGGGCTGAGGGCCAACTGCCGGAGGTCCTCCGGACACTCCTCCAGTTCCGCCTCGCGGCCGGTCTCCAGGTCCCAGGCGACCAGCATCCGCTTGCCCAGTGGCATGCCCATGTCGCCAAGGACGCGCTTGCAGTCAGGGGCCATCAGCCGGCAGCGGACGCCGTCGTGAGGCCGGGCCCCACGGGTTTCCTTGCCGGTCCGCAGGTCGATCCACTGGCATTGGCCAGGCCACGACGAGCAGACAAGAACCGTTTTGCCGTCGGGGGCGATGGTCAGGTCGGTCCCCTCGTCGCCGAGCGTCTTGAGCGGGTGGTTGCCTGCGAGATTGCCCTTGTCGAGGTCCCACACGAGCAGCGAATCGCGCTGGTGGACGCTGACCACGGCCTTGCCATCGCGCGTGAACCGCAACTTGCCAAGGCTGGACGGCGAGTTCGGCGTGAAGAGGTTTAACTCTTTCCCGGTCGAGGCGTCCCAGCGATAGAGCGAGCCGCCCACGGTCGCGGCGACGCTCTTGCCGTCCGGCGCGAAGGCGATGTCGTGAACCCATCCACCCTTGCCGGCTAGGGTCAACCGCTCGCGCCCGCCCGCCGAGTCGTAGACCTTGACCACACCGCCGGAATTGCCCGCCGCGAAGGACAGCCCGTCAGGAGAGTGGGCAAGGGCGCGAGTGTCGCCGGCTGGTCCTTTGACGAGATACCGGGCGAGGTCGTTATCGACGTGGATGGAGGGATGAGCGAGAACACGGCCTATGTCCCAGACGCGCGTCAGGCCGGAAGTGCCGGCTGCCAGCAGGTAGCCATCGCGCGAGAAGGCGACGGCCGTGATGTCGTGCTGGATGCGTGGCTTGCCGCCATGCGCGTTGGCCTCGGTCTTGACGAGGACTTCGAGGTCGGCGCACACCTCGCCGGTGGCCAGGTTCCAGACGCGCAACGTACTGTCGATCCCTCCCGCGGCGAGCAGCTTTCCATCGAGAGAGACCGCCAGCCCGTGAACCATTCCCGGCCAGCCGCGAAGGACCTCTTTCTCGCTCTTGCGTTCCACGTCCCAGAGGCGGACAACACCCTGGCCGCCGCCTGCGAGGGTTTTCCCATCCGGGAGGAATGCCAGCGAGAAGGTGCCGGAAATATCGCCCTTGAGGAGAGCCGCTTCCTTGCCGGAGGCGACGTCCCACAGCCGGACGCCATCGCCCCGAGCGACCGCGAGGAGCTTGCCGTCGGGTGAGAACGCGGCCGACTGGATCGTTTGCTCCTCCTTGAGAGTTTGCGTGACGCGAGCAGCCGGCAGCTCGCGGAGGCGAATCTCTTGCGGATGAACCTCGGCGAGCAGGCGCGAGTCGGGAGAGAAGAGGAGCGTCGAAATCGGCTTCTCGCCCTCGCCTTCGAGGTGCGCCTTGACGCGGCCGGTTTTCGCATCGCGCAGGGTCACACGCGGCGACTCGGTCCCGGCCACGGCGAGCAAGACGCCATCGGGCGAAAAGGCGACGGCGGCCCCGGCTGTGAGCTGGAGTTCGCCCTACTCCGTGTCGTGCAGCCGTCCATCCGGGAGATGGAACAGACGAGCCGTGCTGGCCCCGCTGCTGGCGGTCGCCAGCGTCTTGCTGTCGGGACTGAACGAGAGCGACTGGACCGAGCCGCCTTCCATGATGAGCCGCAGTCCTCCAACGGGGAGTTGCGCATGAGGGGGAACAACGACCGGCTGGTTCAGTGCCGTTCCGCTGGAAGCGAGGAGGAAACAGAAGAGGGCGCTGGTGCGCATGGCTGCTCCGGCTTGAGGGCTGGGAGATGAAGAAATCAGAGGATTCGTGGGGGGTATTGTAGCATCTGTCAGGCGGCGCTCCAGGGTTGAAATTCAACGACCAATCCCCTTCGCCTTCGCGCGATCGGGACTGCTCTTGCCCTGGCCGTCTCGTTCCTGGAGAAAAGGAGAAGGACGCGGCGGGGCCGTCCTGCTTTCCAAGCCTCCCCGCGAGCAGGGGCCGAGCATGACTCTTTTGTTGAGCGTCCAGGGATTAACCAAGCGCTACGGCCCCCGACCGCTGTTCACCGACCTGTCCCTCGATCTTCGCGCCGGCGAGCGCATCGGACTCATTGGCCCCAACGGCTCCGGCAAATCGACGCTCCTCAAACTGCTCGCCAATCGCGAGGAACCCGACGCCGGCATCCGCTCGCTGCGCCGCGGCACTCGTCTCAGTTACCTGGCGCAAACCGACGTCTTCGCTCCCGGTCAGAACGTCCGCGAGGTACTGCTCGCCGCCCTCGCCGATGAAGACGTCGAGGATCACGAACGCGAGACGCGGGCCGCCATCACGCTGACGCAGTTTGGCTTCGCCGATGCCGATCAGGCCGCCGACGTCCTCTCCGGCGGCTGGCGCAAACGGCTGTCTCTGGCCCGCGAGTTGATCCGCCGGCCCGAGTTGCTGTTGCTCGACGAGCCGACTAATCACCTCGATCTGCCCGGCATCGTTTGGCTCGAACGCTTGCTTCGCGCCGCCCCCTTCGGCTACCTCGTCGCCACGCACGACCGGGCTTTTCTGCGCGCCATCGCCGACGAGGTGATCGAGATTAGCCGGGTCTACCCCGGCGGCTACTTCCGCGCTCCCGGTACATACGATGAGTTCACTCAGCGACGCGAGGACTTCCTTGAAGGTCAGGCGCAGCGGCAGGAGGCGGTCGCCAATCAGGTTCGCCGTGAGACCGAATGGCTCGGCCGCAAAGCGGCTGCCCGCACGCGCAAGGCCGCCTCACGCATTGACGACGCCAGCCAGCGGCGCGAGGAACTGTCGGAGTTGAAGTACCGCAACGCCGCAGCGGGTGCGGCCGGCATCGACTTCGTCGCCACGGGCCGGCAGACACGCAAACTGCTGACCGCCGCCGGCATCGCGAAATCTCTAGGAGGACGCTCGCTCTTCGAGGGACTCGACCTGATGCTCACCCCCGGAACCAAGCTCGGCCTGCTCGGCCCCAATGGCAGCGGCAAGAGTACGCTGTTGCGGGTGATTGCGGGCGAGGTCCCCGCCGACGCCGGGACCGTGGCGCGAGCCGAGGGACTGCGGGAGGTGATGTTCGAGCAGGGGCGTGCTGCTCTCGATCCGTCGGCGACGCTGCGGCGAGCGCTCTGTGGCAGCGGCGACACGGTCATCTATCGCGATCGTCCTCTGCACGTCGCGGCCTGGGCGAAACAGTTTCTCTTCCGGGTGGAGCAACTCGACACGCTGGTAGGCGATCTCTCCGGCGGCGAGCAGGCCCGCGTTCGCATCGCTCAACTGATGCTGCGACCGGCCGATCTGCTGCTGCTCGACGAGCCGACCAACGATCTCGACATCCCGGCCCTGGAGGTGCTGGAGGACAGTCTGGCGGAATTCCCCGGAGCCGTCGTACTGGTCAGCCATGACCGGGAGTTGATGGATCGGCTGTGCAGTGAGGTCATCGGACTCGATGGGCGCGGAGGAGCGGCCCTGTACGCCAGCGTCGAGCAGTGGCTGACGGCGTACGAGCAGGAGGTGGACCGCCGGGCGAAATCCGCCGCACCCCCGAAGGCAGCGGCAGTGCTACGGCCCGCGACGCCGAAGCCGCGCAAGTTGAGCTATCGCGAACAGCAGGAGTGGGAGCAGATAGAGGGCGCGATCCTGGCTGCCGAAGAAGCGGTCACCATGAGCGAGGCTGAGGTGGAGCGGGCCTCGACAGCCGGCCATGTCGCCCTGACCGCGGCCTGCCAGGCGCTGGAAGACGCCCAGCAGGCTGTCGAACGCCTCTACGCCCGCTGGCAGGAACTGGAGGGAAGGCGAACTCCATGAGGACTCTGGATCGACAATTTCGCCTGTCCTCTGACGCCACGTCGCCCGTCAAG
>JBBRIK010000677.1:0-4312 GCA_038221045.1 Gemmatales bacterium | reverse complement strand
GAATCCATCTCAGCTTGCAAGACCTTCAATTGCGCCCGCAAATGCTTGCAGCTGGCACAGCTAGACTTCTTTGACATGGAGCATGATTGTATACGCTCCTATGCAGCTGGCCAGTGGTAGACCACCGTGAATGGCTACCTTGGGATCAAATCCGTCGCCTCCCTTGCCGTCGCGTTCCGCCTCGGTCTGATAGCCATCGTCCCTGACGAACTGCCGGAACTGACCAACCGTTACCTTGGTCGTCGCCATGTGGAAATCGCGGCTGATCTCCACCTCGTGCTGCGGGCGTTCGTTTTCAAAGCTGTCCTTCTCTCCCTCCGGCGATCCCATCTGAAAGCGGCCCTTCGGAATCAACACCATCTTCATGTCGAGGGAGTTCTTCAATTCGCGAGCCAGCGGTTTCGGCAAAGGATCACCCTCACGCGGGGCCATGTCCTTTAGCGGATCCTTCGGCTTCTGTTGATCGGCGCCCGGCTTCCGACCATTGATGGTGATCCAGGCACAGGCAACCACCGCCAGGAGCGCGACTACCCCGGCAAGGAACCACACCCCGTTCCGCCGAGGCTGCCGAGGCCCTCCGTCAGATGGCGCATCCCCCTGCGCGGCAGTTGCGGCAAGCCGAGGCCGCAGTCCGCCGATTGTGTCGTCGCGAATCGGAGCGGTCTCTCGGGCGGATGGCAGACGACCCATGTTGGTCCCGCACTTCGGGCATTTCACCTTGCGGCCCGCCATCGTCTCCGGGACTCGCAAGAACTTCCCGCACTTCGGACACGGTATCCGCGGCGGTTCCTGCGTCTCGACGTGACCCGGAGCCACCGTCGGCGGAAACGGGTCCATCGGCTGCGTCATCCCGACGGCGCCCACAGCCAATCCCAGTGTCGGAATAGGCGTTGCCCTGGGATAGGTTTGCTGCTGCGCGAACGATGACAACTCCGACGCAAGTACTTCCACGCTCGCCTGACGTTCCTCCGGCTTCTTGCTCAGTGCTTGCAAACACAGGGCGTCCAGCCGGGCATTGAGGCCCGGACAAAAGCTCGACGGCGCTGCGGGTGGCGTGTGAAGGATCTGAGCGAAGAGAGCCGCGAGCGGCCCCTCGAACGGCGGATGCGAAGCCAGCAACTCATAGAGGATCACGCCCAGCCCGTAGACGTCCGTCGCCGGGCCAGTCTCTCGTGCGCCGGTGACCTGTTCGGGAGCCATGTAAGCCGGCGAACCCAGCGGCGTTCCAATCGAGGTCAACCGCTCCGTCTGCGACGTGAAGGAACGCGCCAGGCCAAAGTCCATCAGCAGAGGCTCGCCCGAAGCGCGGAGCATGATGTTGCTCGGCTTCAGATCGCGATGGACGATGCCGTGTTCGTGCAGGTGGGCCACCGCCCCGGCAATCTTGCGTACCAGTTCGACGGCCTTGAGCGCCGGCCACGGCTTGCCCTCCTCGATCAGATGCGACAGGACCGTCCCCTCGATAAAGGGCATGGTGAAGTACAGAATGCCGCCGGCCTCGCCCACATCGTGGACCGGACACAAGTTCGGATGCTCGAGACTCGCGGCCAGGCGTGCCTCTCGACGAAAGCGTTCGACGAGGGCGTTTCCCGCGTCGGCGCTGAAGTGCGGCACCTTGAGGGCGACCTTGCGACCGAGTTGCGAGTCCTCGGCCAGATAGACCGCTCCCATGCCGCCCGCGCCCAGTTTGCGGACGATGACGTAGCGGCCCAGTTGTCCGCTCAGCTCCTGATGTGCCGTCACGGGCGTTCCTCGAAGTCAGACCAGATGATGCACATGGCCGCGCGGCGTTGGTAGCTCGCGCTGCCCGTCTCTCCAACTACACGCCATGTTCCACGAACTCACCCACATGATGCAACTCGATTCTCGCACCGACGGCGTTTCAAGCGGCCGAAATCTTCAGACGGATGCCATTGACCCGCCGGTTTCTCTCCTCGAAGATGATAGAGTAGCGGATTCAGCATGGTTCCAGTCCCAGAGAGGAGGAGTAGCAGCCATGAGTGCCAAGAAGAAGAAGGGACAGCGGAAAAAGGCGCGCGGTCGTGTCCTCCTTCCTCCCACCCACACTTTTGGAATGCGTCGCGACGACGTCCAGGTTATCAACACGCCGGCCGGACAGGCCAAAATGTCAGATGTACTCGTGGAATTCATCGATCCGTATGCCGACCAATGGAAAACTGTGGAGGAACTGAGCAGTCTCCTGACTATGGGTACCCTCGCCTGGAACGCGGCTTTTTATTCGGGCGTCGAGCGGGAAGACTTCCTGCGGAAAATGCTGAAATTGATTCCCTCAGAGTTTCATGCGGGAGTGAGAGAAATCATCAATGCGTTGATCGCCAGGAAAATCGAGCATTACGCCGGCATCAAGCGATACATCATGGGCCACGAGGTAACCATGAACGGAGATGGCCCGTTTGTGGTCGTACTGTCAACACTTTCCATGCCGTAAATGAGGCACGCTTCAACTCAGCGCGTGCGTGTATCCATGAGGGGGAAGCACCTCACGCTGGCCCTCGCGCTCGAGCCACAATCCCTGTGCCACGAACTCGCCAATGTGATGAATTCTCATGCCCTGAATCGGTTGAATTCCGAGCAGACGCTCGCCCTCCTCCGGACTCACGGCGAAGATCAACTCGAAATCCTCGCCGTCGCCGAGAGCGTGTTCGAGCGGGGATCGGCCGTCGTTCATCCGGCGAGCATCGTCGGTGATCGGAATGCTCTCCGCCCGCAACACCAGCCCGCAGCCGCTCTCCTCACAGATGTGCCACGCGTCGCGCGCCAGACCATCGCTGACGTCGATCATCGCGTGCAGTTCCACGGCCTGATGCAGCAGCAGCGCCTCTCGGACACGCGGCGTGAAGTCGAGATGATGGCCGAGAATGCTCCCCCCCAGCGGCCCCGTCACGAAAGCCCAGTCACCCGGCTTCGCTCCCTTGCGCAACACATGGCCGCGCTCCGTCGCCTGGCCGTGCAGCGTCACGCTGATGACCAGAGGGCCGTTCCAGCTATTGGTGTCGCCGCCGACGATGGGGATGTCGAAAGCGTCGGCCATCTCGCGCAGGCCGAGATACAGCTCCTCCGCCAGCGCCCGGCCTCCCTGACGCGGCAGGCCGACGCTGACGACGGCGGCGACCGGAATCCCCGCCATCGCCGCGATGTCGCTCAGGTTCACCGCCATCGCCTTGCGGCCGACACGACGCGCCCCCGCCTCTGCCAGAACGAAGCAACTTCCCTCCAGCAGCATGTCCGTCGTGATGAGCCAGGGGCGCTCGCCCGGCACGCTCATTACCGCGGTATCGTCGCCGGGACCGACAAGGACGCGACGGTCCACAGGCGTGCGGCGGCGCAGCCAATCGATGAAGCCGAACTCGCCGGATGGGGTGGAATCCATGACAGGCCCTCAATGAATTTTCAACTTACTCGCCGTCGCGCACTGACTCCAACGCAAATCCCTGCTAAAATGTCTGCCATTGAGTCACTCGCGGCGTTCCTCGAGGATCGCTACGCCGCAAGCGGCAAGACACTCTTCCCAGGGCAGCGAATTATGAACTCCTCGTTCCCCTCCATCGCCGGCGACCTGTCCCCTCTCTCGGAACGGCCCGCCAGCGTGGTGCAAGCCTACTCCTCGGAGCCATTGCAAACCGAAGGAGAACTGCTCGCCCTCGGGTTCGCCGCCGATGGAACGCTCTGGTCCATCGAGGAACCGGGCCTGCTGCGTCACTGGGACATTGCCTCCTCGCAGCAACTCGCCGCCAACCTGCTCGACGACGTCTCGCCGGTCTGGTGCTTCGCGCCCGGCTGCGGCATCGTCGCGGCCGGCAGCGATGAGGTCACGCTCTACGACAGCGCCACCGGACAGATGCTCGTCGCCTTCGGCTCGATTCCCTGGGTGACCGCCCTCGCCTTCTCTCCCGATGGACGCATTCTCGCCACCGGTCACGACAACGGCTCGATTCGTCTCTGGGACGTCGATCGCCGGCAGAAACTGCACTCGTTCCCCGATGCCCACCGCTCCGTCAGCGGTCTCGCCTTCAGTCCCGACGGCAAGACCCTCGCCAGCGCCGGCGAGGAGAAAAACATCCATCTCTGGGACGTTGCCACCGGCGAGCCGCAACGGACCCTTGCCGGCCACAAGGACCGCATCCCCGCGCTTGCCTTCCATCCTTCGCACTCGCGCCTCTTCTCCGCCGGCTGGGATACGACCGTCCGCGTCTGGGACCCGGCGAACGGCGAGCCGATCATTCTGCTCAACAATCACGCCACCCAGGTCAATTCGATCGCCCTCAGTCCCAACGGGTCGCTGCTCGCCAGT
>JBBRIK010000676.1:0-4316 GCA_038221045.1 Gemmatales bacterium | reverse complement strand
ATCCAAGTCCGCCCCATTCGGCGAACTCGATCACTCCGAAACGATGGACCTCGTGCAGAGCTTGCAGAGCCAGACGCACTCGTTCGCTCCTATCCACATCCGCGCACGGATGCACGCTGGGAGCGCGGAAAGGGGCAGCCGGTGTGAAGTCATTGAGGGTCGAGAAGCCGACGTTCGCGGAGAGCAGCCGTCGTGCCGCGCTCTGGAGTGTCCGGCGGCCTGGGTCGCCGCCGCAGTAGAGGATGTGGACTTTCCAGCCGCTGTCGGTCAACAGGTGAGCCAGCAGCCAGTTATAAGTGCCAATGCCGCCGTTGGTCAGAACGTAATCGAGATCGACGGCAACAAGGCACAGGGACCGGCCGCCCGCGCCTGCCTGATCGTTCAACATGAGCAAGCTCTCATCCGTGAAAGCGTGGGGGTTCACAACCATCGTGATAACTTGAGGACGATGGGATAATACTTGCGGATGGGCAAACACGTCAAGGCCACCCCCTCGCGACGTCCTTCCGGGCGAGCCGGGAGCGTAAGCGACCGGAGTCTTCGCATGTCTCCGGTCGCTTACGCTCCCGGCTCGCCAAGATCCAGAGGCACATAACCGTTTGAAACACGCCTTGACCCATTTTGCCCGCCCGGACTATTCTCTTCCTCCATCCTTCCAGCATGCCGCCGTCCTATCGCTCGACCTGAGCCGGGAGCACGGGTGCGAGGACGCGACCCGGAGTTGATCCATGAGCAGACACGTTCTCGTCACCGGCGGACTCGGCTACCTCGGCAGCATTGTCTGCGAGCACCTGTTGAACGCGGGATTTCAGGTGACTGCCCTCGACAACCTTCTCTATGGCACCGGCCAGCAGGGCCTCTATCACCTGTGCGCCAGTCCGGCATTCGACTTCATCAAGGGCGACGTGCGCGATGAGACGACGATGCGCTCCGCCCTGCGCGGCGCCGACATCATCATCCATCTGGCGGCCATCGTCGGCGCCTCAGCCTGCGAGCGCGACCCCATTCTGGCAACCAGCATCAACCTCGACGCCGTCCGCCTGCTCGACAGGTTGCGTAGCGCGTCGCAGTTGGTCGTCTATCCCAACACCAACAGCGGCTATGGGACCACGTCCGGCGCGACGTACTGCACGGAGGAGACTCCCATCCAGCCCATTTCGCTGTACGGCCAGACGAAGGTCGAGGCGGAGCGATTCCTGCTCGATCGGCCCAACACGATCGCGCTGCGGCTGGCGACGGTGTTCGGCATGTCGCCGCGGATGCGTCTGGACCTGCTCGTGAATCACTTCGTCCATGCGGCTTGCAAGGAAGGCTACCTCGTCATCTTCGAGAAAGATTTCAAACGGAACTTCGTCCACGTCCGCGACGTGGCTGACTGCATGCTGCACGTTATCGCCAATTCGGAGCGGATGGTAGGCCGGTCCTACAACCTCGGCCTCGACTCCGCCAACCTCTCGAAGGAGGAACTGGCGATCAAGGTGAAGGAGTATGTGCCGAACTTCTACATCCATTTCGCGCCCATTGGCCAGGACCCGGACAAGCGTAACTACATCGTCTCGAATCAACGGCTGCGCGAGGCGGGCTTCGAGGCAAAGCGGTCGCTGGACGACGGAATCCAGGAATTGCTGAAGGGTTATCGCATGGAAGGCCGGGCGATCTTCAAGAACGCGGCCTGAAATCCACGGCCTCAAGACATGGAGGCGGCACGATGACGGGAGATCCATGCGAGTTGACTGTGGCGATCCTCGCGGGCGGCCTGGGGACGCGTCTGCGGCCTGCCCTTCGCCACTGCCCGAAGGTCCTCGCCCCGGTCGGCGGCCGACCCTTCCTGGCGCATCTTCTCGATCGGCTCCACTGCGCCGGCGTCCGCGAGGTCGTCCTGCTGGCCGGCTATCGCGCCGGGCAACTCCACGACGCTTTCGGCGACCACTACGAGAGCATCCGCCTGCGATACTCGGTCGAGGAAAAGCCGCTCGGCACGGGCGGCGCTCTCTGTCACGCGCTGCCACTGCTCCAGGCGCCCGCCGTCCTGCTCCTCAACGGCGATTCATATTGCGATGCCGACCTGGACTCGTTCGCGCGGCATCATTCCGCGCGGCCCGGCGGCGTCAGCCTCGTCCTGACGCACGTTCCGGACACGTCACGTTTCGGCCGGGTCGAGTCGGCGGAGGATGGCGGTATCCTTCGATTCGACGAGGAAGGAACGGACGGCAGCGGCTGGATCAACGCCGGGATTTACTTACTTCCGCGCCAGCGACTCGCCGCTCTTCCCGGCTCGTGTTCGCTGGAGAGGGACGTGATGCCCGGTTGGATCGTTGAGGGGAACGTCTTCGGCTATCGCCATGTGGGGCGTTTTTTGGACATCGGCACTCCGGAATCCTACGCCGAGGCGGAACGCTTCCTTGAGCCTTCGCTCGCTGCCGGATAGGGGCCGTCATCGGCGGTTCAAGCAGCGCAACAACCACACGCTCACTCCGAACAGAACGACGTCCGCGCTCCAAACCGACAGCCCAGGCGCGAGGTGTCCTCCCTTGGCCAGCCCGGTGCCGCAGAGTAGGAGGGGATAATAAATGAAGACGATGGGCAAAAAGCAGACCAGGAAGGCGCTGAGGTAATCGCTGCGGCTCAGCCAGATGCCGACCGAACAGCCGATGAGACTGAAACCGAGGCAGCCCAGCGACAGCGCGGGCCGCATGTGCCATTCGGCGTCGATGCCGAGGATCTGCTTGCGCAGTTGGCCGGCCTTGTTGCGCTGATGACCGGCATGGGGACTCCGAGATTTTGGCCCCGGCGGCGAATGGCTCCGCTCCTGCTCGACTTCTGTCTTGAGTCGGGCCTCTTCTTGTAACCATTCCTGGCGAAACTCGCCCAGTTCCTGCCAGGTCATGTCGCGCGGCCGTCGCCTGACTCCTTCGAGATCGCTGGACAGCGGCAGGTCGAAGCCCCGGCTGTCCAACTGTCCCTGGGTCCCCTCCCGGTCCCAGATGCGGCAGGAGCGCATGGTAACGTGGATGAGCTTATGGCCGGCGTCAACGTTCAGTTCCGCCTCGCGGCCGATGGCGACCATGTCAATTGCCTTTTGATTGTCCATCCGCTTGAAGATGGGGTTCTCGAGCCGGCGGCCCTTGACGCCCTGGACGTAAATCGAGTAGTCGCTATTGGGCAAATTGATCTGATGCTGCTGTTCCAGCACGGTGTACAGCATCTCCTCGACGTCATCGAACACCATCGAGCGCAGCATCAGGTGCGTTGCGGGAATGAGATGGTGGTAGAGGCCAAGCGAGGCCCCGGCAGTCATCAGGCCGAGCAGGATCCCTGGCCCGAGCACGCGCACCGTACTGATGCCGCTCGAGCGAATGGCCAGCAATTCGTTGTCGCCGGCGAGCCGTCCGTAGACCACGCAGGTGGCAAAGAGCGTCGTCGCCGGGATGGTGTAAGGGAAGGTGCTGGGGATGAGAAGTGGGATGATGGTGAGAATCTGGGCCGGTTTGAGACCCTGCTGGGAAACCTCGGCCACGATGCCGGCCATGAGCAGGATGGCGGTAAAGACAAACAGCGAGAGAAGAAAGACCCGCACCAACTCGCGAAAGATCATCCGTTGCAGGATGTTGGCCACGAAGATCCCTTTCCCACGACGAGCAAGGCACCCATCGGACTCGCAAGTATTGTTCGTGATCGGGGAATAGCCTCCTGCGTGCGGGCTGTCAACCTCAACGGACTGAAGGGGGCGCGTGTCTCCTTCTTGCCGCTTGCGGCTTAGCGGGCTGCCTGCCAAGCCGGCCGCAAGCGGCCCCTCCGAAGCGGGCTTGACGCTTCTTGCCCCTTCTCTCTAGGATAAACAGTCCTACCCCAACCCTCCCCTGTTCCCCTGATATCGTCCGGATCCTTACCACGAAAAGCCAGGTGTGCGAGTGGCGGCGGTCAGATGGCTGCCACGAGGGAACAGGCTGACGTATCGAGACTTCGCGGACCGCAACCGCAAGAGGAAGAAGGCAACGCCATGCCAACGAAATTCACGATCGACACGATCGGCGACGTCACGACGGTCAAACTCAGCACTCCGCAGTTGTGGGACCTCGACCTGTCCGAGATCGGCCAGCGCTTGATCTGTCCCCGGCTGCACATCGACCTTGGCGCGGTCGAGATCCTCAACAGCACGGCCCTCGATGGCCTGATTCTGCTTCGCAGAAAGGTTCAGGACGCTGGCGGCCAGCTGGTGTTGCAGAACATCGCGCCCGCCGTTCACGAGATCTTCTCCGTCACTCGCCTCGATCAGCTTTTCGACATTCGCCACGAGGACGAGGGGGCGTCCGCGT
>JBBRIK010000675.1:0-4320 GCA_038221045.1 Gemmatales bacterium | reverse complement strand
CTTCAGCTACGGGTAAAGTAATTCCTGCCCTTCACCTAAAGGAAAATAAGCCGTTTGGTCGATCCAGGCGCGCACCCCGGACGGAATTCCGCGCCAGGGGGGGTGTGGCGCAGGCGCAATTAACGAATGTTTCCCTTCCTTCATATTACTGAACACATGAATACTATAAAGAGTATTATTCTAAACGCGACCTAAATGATCACTTGCCAGACCCTCTTCGCGCAGCTACACTTTGTTGGAGTCTTACTGTTTTCGAAGGGCAGGAATTACTTTACCCGTAGCTGAAGTCGCCGGGCTGCACCTGAAGTCTGGCGACTTCAGCTACGGGTAACTCATCACTTGCCGTTCGCCTTACTTTTCGCCAGGATCCTCTCGACCTCCTCCCTCCAGGGCGTGAACAGGAGCCAGCCATGTCGAACCTTCCCCCCGCCGCAGACGCCAAAAATCTGAGTGACACGCTGCCCTGTTTGCCTGCCGTTCCGCCTCCCTTGGTGGTCCCCGCAAGTGCGGTCGTGGCGAACGCGAGCAGCCGCTTCATCCCCGTCATGCCCCTCGGTCACGGCAACATGGGAGATGTCACGTTGGAGTATGACCGAGACCTGGCTCGCCTGGTCGCGAAGAAGACGAGCCGCGACCCCCTCGAAGACGATGCCCAGGATCGTATCCTCGACGAAGCCAGGAAAACCAGCGCCGTCGGGCATCCCGCAATCATCACGATCTACGAATGTCCGATCATCAATGGCCAGCGCGCGATCCTGATGGAATTCGCCAGGCGCGGCAGCATCGAGCGGCTGACCCGAAAGAAAATCTCCCTGAGTCCGGAAGAAGCCGCTTTCCTGGTCGCGACGGTGGCGGACGCGATCGACGCAGCTCACAAGGCCGGGCTGCTGCACCGCGACATCAAGCCATCGAACATACTCATCATGCTGAATGGATTGATCAAGATGGCCGACTTCGGACTGGGCATGCATCTGGCCAATGGCTCCGGTCTGACGCTCAAGGGCGACGGTGTCGGCACGCCCCAGGCGATGAGTCCACAACAGTGGAGCCGGGAACTCGGCCCGGTCGATGAGGCGGCAGACGTCTGGGCACTGGCCGTTCTCCTCTACATGCTGCTCAAGGGCCAGCCTCTGTTCGGCGGCTCGGCGCTCGATATCTTGCGAGTCGTCACCGGGACGGAAGAGGGCCTGGATCGACACGTCAAGCAGGCGACGGAGGAGATGCCGGAGAAGATGCGGACGATCCTGCGGGCCAACCTCGTTCGCGATCCGAACCCACGCATGTCGGCTGGCGAGTTGGCGTGCGCCCTGCATGACTGTCACAATCCGCGCTGGCATGGCGGCATCAAGGGACTGGAGATCGAGAAGCACTTGCCGTTGCTGGACGTGCCGGTTGCTGTTGCGTGTTGATGCGAGGGGCGCACAACCGGGGCTTGCCCAAGACGCCCCGCTCGCCAGATGGTTGACCGCGCCCCCTATCGTCTGCGACAATTCTCTTCATGAGACCCGCACTGCTCCTCCTCGGTCTGTTCCTCGCTCCCCTTGCCAACGCCGCGGAACCGCCGCCGTCCGGGCGCACGCTGTTTCGCGAACAGGTCCGCAACCTGCTCGTCAGCAAGTGCCTCGCCTGTCATGACGCCGACAAGAAACGCGGTGGACTCGATCTCACCCGCCGGGCCGCCGCCCTCGAAGGCGGCGAGAACGGTCCCGCCTTCAAGGCCGGCTCGGCCCGCGACAGTCTCCTCTATCAGAAGGTCGCCGCTCGTGAGATGCCGCCGAAGAACCCCCTGACTCCCGAACAGATCGACGCTTTCAAGAAATGGCTCGACGCCGACGCCCCCTACGAGGACGAACCGCTCGCCCTCAAACGCGCCGGCCTCGACTGGTGGTCGCTTCGTCCCGTCCGCCGTCCCGCCATCCCCGATGCCCGAAACTCGATCCCCGATGCCCGAAACCCGATCGACTCGTTCATCGTCGCGAAACGTCACGCCATCGGGCTGGAAGGTTCTCCCGAAGCGGATAAGCGGACGCTCATTCGCCGGGCGACGATCGATCTGACCGGCCTGCCGCCGACTCCAGAAGAGGTCCAGGCATTCCTCGAAGATGCGTCGGCCGATGCGTATGAGAAGCTGATCGATCGTCTGCTCGCCTCGCCTGCTTACGGCGAACGCTGGGGACGGCACTGGCTCGACGTCGTGCGCTTCGCCGAGAGTCACGGCTACGAGATGAACAATCCGCGCTTCAACGCCTGGCCCTATCGCGATTACATCATTCGCTCGTTCAACCGGGACACACCCTATCCGCGCTTCATCCTCGAACAACTTGCGGGCGACACTCTTTCAGGTGAGGATTCGCTCGTTCAGTCGGCCACTGGATTCCTTGTCGGCGGCGCGCACGATCAGGTCGGCAACTCCGTCCCCGAGATTCGCCTGACCCAGCGCATGGACGATCTCGACGACATGATTACCGCCACCGGCGCGACCTTCCTCGGGCTGACGATCAACTGCGCCCGCTGTCACGATCACAAGTTCGATCCGCTCACGCAGAAGGACTATTACTCGTTGCAAGCCGTCTTTGCCGGCATCCAGCACGAGGAACGCGCTATCCGCCCTCCCGCGCGTAATGCCGCTCCCGATGAGATTCAGAGACGCCGGCGTGAACTGGCCCGCGTCGAACGATTGCTCGACAGTCATGAGCCGCTCACCAACCCCGAGGCGCAGGGGGCAGTCCGGCCTGCGGTCAATCCCGCTGTCAACGTCGAACGTATCGCTCCCATCGAGGCGCGCTTCGTCCGCTTCACCATCCTGGCGACGAACGATGGCTCGCAACCCTGCATCGACGAACTCGAAGTCTGGACCGCCGAGGAGGAGCCGGCGAACGTCGCATTGGCTTCTGTTGGGGCGAAAGTGAAGGTGTCCTCGACGCTGCCGGGCTTCACGATCCACAGGGCGGAACACGTCAACAATGGCCGGCATGGCAACTCGAACTCGTGGATCGCCAACGAGGCGGGCAAGGGTTGGGTCGAGATCGAATTCGCTCGTCCGGCTCGCATCGACCGCATCCTCTGGGGCCGCGACCGCGAAGGACAGTACCGCGACCGTCTGGCCATCGACTACACCATCGAGACGGCTCTTGAGGCAGGCAAGTGGAGGACGGCGGCCTCAGCGCAAGATCGACGGCCCTACAATTCCGCGGCACCGAAGCCTGTCATTCCGCCCGGCCTGACTGCCGCCCAGCAGACGCGCTATCGCGACCTGCTCGCCCGCCGGCAGCAATTGATGCAGGAGCTGCCCGGCGAGGGGACGGCCATGCTCACCTATGCCGGCGGCTTCCGGCAGCCGGGGGCGAGCCATGTCCTTCTGCGCGGCGACGTGATGAAACCGGGCGACGTCGTCGCTCCCTCCACTCCGCTGGCCGTCCGCCCGCCGCTGACGCTCTCGGCAAATGCGCCTGAGGCGGAGCGACGCACAACCCTGGCGCGCTGGCTCGGCAGTCCCGACAATCCCCTGACGGCGCGGGTGATGGTCAATCGCGTCTGGCACTATCACTTCGGTCAAGGGCTGGTCAGCACGCCGAGCGATTTCGGCTACAACGGCGCGCCGCCCTCACATCCCGAACTGCTCGACTGGCTGGCGTCGGAGTTCATGGCGCAGGGCTGGAACCTGAAGCCATTGCATCGGCTCATCATGACGTCGGCGACCTACCGGCAAGCGGGACGATCAGAGCCGAAGGCGCTGGCTCTTGATCGGCAGAATCGTCTGTTATGGCGCATGGCGCCCCGGCGTCTGGAGGCGGAAGCCCTGCGCGACGGCATGCTAGCGGTCAGCGGCCGGCTCGACCGGCGCATGGCGGGGCCGGGGTATTACATCTGGGAGCGGAACGCGAACTATGTGACCATCTACAAGCCGAAGACGGTGCTGGAGCCGGAGGACTATCGGCGCATGGTCTACATGCTGAAGGCTCGCTCGCAGCAGGATGCGACCTTCGGCCAGTTCGACTGTCCCGACGCCGCGACGGCGCGGCCCAAGCGGACGGCCTCGACAACCGTGCTGCAAGCGTTGAACCTGCTAAATGGACCGTTCGCGATGGAGCAGGCAGAGGTGTTCGCGGCCCGAGTCCGCAGCGAGGTCGGTTTTGAAGCCTTGCGTCAGGCGGAGCGAGCCTTCCTGCTGGCCTTGGGACGAGCGCCGACCGAGAAAGAAACGCAGGCCAGTGTTGATCTCATCCGGAGGCATGGCCTCACAGCCCTGTGCCGGGCGCTGTTCAACACCAATGAGTTCGTCTACGCTGATTGAGGATCAGGACGAGACCCGCCACGCCG
>JBBRIK010000674.1:0-4326 GCA_038221045.1 Gemmatales bacterium | reverse complement strand
GCTGACGGGCGGGGGAGGCGGCTCCTCCAGACGCAAAATGTACACCGGACCCGTCACCAGCGCCACCGCGAGGTAACGCCCATCCGGCGAGAACGTGTAGGTGTAGACCGTCTCCTCAAAGCCCCACTGCTTCAGCGTCGTCGCTTTTTCAAAATCGACGACGCGGACATTGCCCACCACGGCGCGACGCTGGTCCGGCGACACCAGAGCAGGATGTCCGAGGGTCGCCAACTCTTTCGAGGGATCTCCCTCCTTCAGCGATTCGCGCGACACATTCCATACGGCGGGCGCGGTGTTCCACAGGCTACAGATCGATCGCCCATCGGGCAGAAACGACACCGCCCCCATCGGTACGCCGAAGTCCTTGCGCTCCTTCAAGCTCTGTCCACGGCGGATATCGAACAGCTTGAGTGCGATGTCCTGGTAGACATACTGCCCATCCTTCAGGAGCGGCTTGCCCTTCTCGTAGACGTAATAACCCGTGCCCGCCAGCCCGAAGCGAGCGTCCGGCGACAGGGACAGTCCATTCAGGTAGCGATCGGCGACTGCGACCTTCGCCGTCTCCTTGGCCGTCGCCGTCGTCCAGCCGAAGATCATCAGGCTGCCCGTCCCGAAGAGTTTCTCTCCGTCCGGCGTGAACACGAGACTGCCGACCGTGCTGGTCGGCGCGGTGAAGTTGCGGATCGGCACCCGCTTCGGGATGTCCCAGAGTTTCACCGTCGCGCTTGAGCCGGCAATCGCCATCGCCTTGCTATCGGGAGTGAACGCGAGGCTGGATAGCGAAAACGCCTCTCCCTTGTAGAGCGACGGCAGCGGCGGGAACTGGCCCGTCTGAGTGGGCGCGGGCTTCGTCACGTCCCAGGTTCGCGATGTGCGGTCGCCGCTGACAGTCCCGAGCAAGTGAGAGTCCGGTGAGAAAGCGATCGGCGAGGGTCCCATCCAGTGCCCGCGTAGTGGATGCCGCTCGATGCCCTTGGGTCCACCCATGCCCCACAGGCGCACTGTCCAGTCGCTGCTGCCCGTCGCCATCATTCGGCCATCCGGCGAGTAGGCGAAGCCGGCGACGGAGTAGAAATGGCCCTCGACGATTGCCGTCGCCTTCGGCATCACCCCCGCCGTGTTTCCCCAGACCCGGACGACATTGTCGGCGTGGCTGGTCGTCAGCGAACCCGAGGGCGAGAAGTTGATGGCGGTGATGCCGGCGGGACTCTTGAAGCCCACTGCCTTGGTGAATTTCGCGCCAAGGTTGACACGGACGACGTTCCCATCGTCGCAGCCCGCGGTTATCTGCGTGCCGCGATGGACCATGCAGGAGATGGCCGCCGTGTGGACCTGGAGCGTTCCCTGTTCGTTGATCTTCTCGCCGCCAGGGAAGCCCCACCAGCGGAAAGTGCCGTCGGCGGCCGCCGCCGCGAGAGTCCGGCTGTCGGGGGAATACTGGACGGCGCGGACGGCTGCCTTGTGGCCGGAGAGCTGCGTCCTCACCTTCGGCTTGCTGCCGTCGAGGTCGAAGATATGGACGAGTCCATCGAAGACGCCGGCAGCGAGGAGCTTGCCATCGGCGCTGATATCGACACTGTAAACGGCGCTGGTGCCGACGGGGAACGCGCCTGTCTGCACGGGCTTTTCAGCGGAGATGTCCCAGACGTGGACGGCCCCGCCGGCAGTCCCGGCCGCGAGGGTCTTGCTGTCGCGCGAGAGGGCCAGGCAGGTGGGATAACTGCCGGTGCTGGTGCGTGCGAGTTGGCGGAGCGTCGTCGAATCCCAGAAGCGGATGTAGCCCTGGGTGCCGCCCGAGATAACTCGTTTGCCGTCCCGCGTCCAGACGACTGAGGTGACCGCTGCGCCCTGCCGGCCGCGATGTTCGCCGAGAACGGCGACGAGTTCTTTCGGCTGCCCCTCGAAGACGTCGAGAGGAAGAATCGTTTTGGGATCGAGGTGGTCCAGCGGCGAGGGAAGCCGATTGAGGACGGCGGCTGCTTGTGGCGAGGCAGGAGTGCCGGCCCTGGCGCGGACGAAGGCGGCGACTTCGAGACGCAGCTGTTCGCGGTCGATGGCCGGTTTGCCTGCCATCTCGCGGAAGCGTTCGACGGCGGGATCGAGCTTGTCGGCCGCGGCCGCCGGGATCGCGAGCAGCACGAGCAGGAAGCAGCCAAGGCGAGACGCGGCCATGTGGACACCTCAGAGGATGACAACCGGGAGGATCCTTCCGATTCTAAACGCCCTCGTCCGCGCTCGCCACAACCGACCCGCTCAGAATCCTGATTCAGCCAAGGCGAACGTTCCGATCAGCGCATGATCGTGAAACTCTTGAACGTCCCGCCCGGCGTTTTCTCCTCCATCTGCACCTTCTCGATATTGTCCTTCCAGAAAGCGCGGACGGCGTCCAGGAACTTCTTCACGGCTTCTTCCTGCCCCTCGACGAGCAGTTGTACGCGTCCATCCACGAGGTTCTTCACCCAGCCCGTGACGGGATGACTGCGGGCGATGTCCGCGACTGTCGCACGGAAGCCGACGCCCTGAACCCGGCCCGAGTAATGAACCATGCGAGCGATTGGCCTGGCAGGCGCATCCATCGTCAGTCCCTCCTTCGAGATCCGTGTCCGCAGAAAGAACACTCCCGGACCGCCGGGCTGTTTGGCATCGACGTCGTAGAAGACGGTCCCCAGCGTGTCCTTGTCGATCTGCACGGTTTTCGGACAGGCGCGCCCGCCGATAGGCCGGCCCGGATTGTAGAACTCGTGCGCGCCGTCGAAGTCCCAGTTCTTGCCGTCATCGCGGGAGAGCACAAAACGCCAGGAATTGCCGCCGGTCCCTGGCCCGCTCACCTCGGAGGTAATCAGCCAGCCATTGCTCAGCGCGGCCAGGTCGAAGCGCCAGCCGTTCTCTCCAATTTTGGGGAACGGCTCGACTCTTTGCCAGGTCTTGCCCTGGTCTGTCGAACGCATTCCCGTACCGCTCACGAGGGTTCCCCTGGGCGTGCGGACGATCGGGACAAGACCATGATTTCGGCCATCGCCGAGCGGAACGACCTTCTCGGTCCGCGGATCGTAGACGATGGTCTTGTCGGTCAGCGAGAACAGCCATTCTCTCGCTCCCAGTTCGACGATGGGATGCCGGATGACGCTTTCCGACTCGGGGTTCTTCGGCAGGCTCTTCGGTTCGCCCCATGTCTTGCCTTCGTCGTCGCTGATCGAGAACTGAGGATACCGCGACTTCTTTCCCTTCGCGTCCATGTACCAGACGTTCCAGACGTGGACGACCCGGCCATCGCTGAGCGTCGTCAGCGATCCGGGATAGATGCTGAGTTTCTCGCTGGGCGCGAAGAGGACAGGCTTGCTCCACGTCCTGCCCCCGTCGGTGGAGCGGCTGAGGTGCAGGTCCTTCATGTCAGACTTGCCGTAGATCACGAGGACAGCGCCGCTCTTCGTCACGCAGGCGGCGGGGTGAATGTGACCGCTCACATCACTGGCGATGCGCACTCGCTCCGCGCCGGCGCGGGGTCTGTCGTCCTTTTCGGACAGTGTCCACTGCTCGTTGAAGAAGCCCGCCGCCAGCACAGTTTCCTCAGATGCCTGGTCGCCGACCTTCAGCACGGCCCAGTCGCCGAGGCGCGGGAAGAGCAGATAGTTCAGCGAGGCCAGTTCCTTCTCGCGGAAAGTGTGGCCGTTGTTGAGGACGACGTAACGCCCGCTTGCGAGAGGACTCGGCTGAATCAGGACGGGAGTGTGATCCGCCGCGGCATATCGCTCCTTGCCGGCTTGCAACTCATTCTGCGTCCACCGGATCGGCATTTGCGGCAGTATCTTGCTGATCCAACGGTTGCTCCCCGGATCGCCGAAGAGGATGAGGTTGCAGCGCTTT
Organism: Gemmatales bacterium; assembly: GCA_038221045.1. Lineage (GTDB taxonomy): Bacteria > Planctomycetota > Planctomycetia > Gemmatales > Gemmataceae > JBBRIK01. The sequence continues at coordinate 462 of JBBRIK010000674.1, read as the reverse complement.
ACGTCCTCCTCGGTGACGTCCGCGTCGTCCTTGATCGGCAGTTCGCCGCGGAAATAGCGATGCCACTCGTGAGCGAAGCGCTTCAGGTTCGCCTCGGACCACGCCTGCACGGCGGGGTTCCAGGGCTTGCCCGTCCCGCGAACGCACAGGAACTGCGTCGCGAAGGCATCGTCGATCGGCCCTTGCAAGCCCGGCTTCTTTCCCTCCAGTTTCAGGCTGTCCAGTTCGCCGAGGTAGACCCACTTGCCGTCGCGCTTGTCGATCACCGTCTTGCGCGGCGGCGCGATGCCCTCACGAGCCGGCAGCGCGACAGCCTGACTGCCTACGCGCAGCCGGGATGTCCCCTCCTGCAACACCGGCGGCAGGAGGGCGAAGCGAGTGACATTCTTCGGCTCCGCCACCTCGACGCTGCCATCGTCCGCGAGCTTTGCCTCCACTTCCGCCCGCGCATAGTGTTCCTCC
>JBBRIK010000673.1:0-4330 GCA_038221045.1 Gemmatales bacterium | reverse complement strand
CACAGGATCCGGAGCGGAGCGCATGCTGCCTCATCGCAGTACACGCTCCGCTCCGAAGACTCCGCGTCGCGGCTAACCAAGAGGATCAAGGCTTCTTCGGCTTGGCGGTCGAAGGGGTGGGAGCCATGAAGACGTTCTCCTTTTCCAGCGGCAACTGGAAGCCGTCGGCCACGCGCGTCATGTAGTGACAGCGGCACGTCCACCAGATGACGTCCAGTGCGCGTTCCTGGCCGAAGTGCTTGACGAGCGTGTCCACATCCTCCCGCGTGATGGCCCACGGCGTTCGCGCCTGTTTGCGAGCGAAGGCGAAGGCGGCCTGTTCCGCGGGGGGAAATGAAGACCAGTCGCCCGACGCCAGCCGGCGGGTGCGTTCGTGAATCTCCTTGTCGTCGAGGCCCGCGACCGCGAGCAGCATTTCACAATGACCCATTCAGTAAAAGCACTGCAGCGAGCGCGTCACCACCCAGAACAGGCTCTCCTCGAAGACACGATCCTGCTTCGATTCCTGGCCGAAATTCCGCGTGCAGGCCGACCAGGCGGAGGCCAGTTGCGGCTGATAACCCATGCACACCAGCGACCACTTGATCCGCGCCGGACGCGCCGCCGCCGCTCCCGGAGGCAGCCCCTTCACCACTTCCTCCCAGGCAGGGACGCGCACTCGACCGGGCCGTCCTTTCTGCGTCCGCAGCTTTCGTTGGAGCGCGTCAAAGTCGAATGTGGCCCACTCGGGATCGCGTTCGAGGACGGGCGGCGCGGACGGCGCCGGCATCACCCGCGCGGGAACGACAGGAGGCGACTTCGTCAGGCCGTCGCGATCCACCCGCAGCTCGAGCGGCGGCGCGGAAAGACTTCCTGACGTAGGACATCCCAGCGTCAGGAGGAGACGGTCCTGGAAGTTGGCATGAGCCAGCAGCAGCACCATCGCCACCACCTGCCGCTCGCCGTGCTCCTTGACGAGATGCGCCACCTCGTCGTCGGTCACCTGGAAGGCGGAGCGTGTCAACTTGTCCGCGAAGGTCAACGGCCCGCGATCCTTCGCCGGCCACTTCTTGGGTTCACCCTGGAGTGTGCTGAGTTCGGCCTCGCCAGCGCCAGCGCGGCGCAGGTCGGCCAGGGCCTGGGCTTGCGTCGCTTCGCAGCGGTTCGCGTGAGCCGCCACCCAGCGCATCTTTGCTCGCAACTTCGGATCGAGCGGACTTTTGGCGCGGTGCAGATAGTCCAGTTCGAGCATCGCCGCCGTCGTCGCGGGCAGCGACGAAGCGGTCAGCCTCGCCCAATCGGGCAGCGTCTTGCCGGCGTCCGGCCCGAGGATCGGCAGCCGGGTCTGGGCCTTGGTCTGCTCCTGATCGAGCAAGGTCATGATGAGCGACTGCTCCATCTCGCCCGGCTTGAACCCGAACGGGCCGCGTCCGCCCTTGTAAGCGACCCGGCCATCGCGGTCGATGACATAGAGACGGTCCGGCATGCCGCTGTACGCATGGCCGACGCGGTCGTCGATCTCGTCCACCAGCAAGGGCATGCTCATTTCGAGAGCGGCGCAGCACAACTTCGCCACATCGATACGTTCCTTCTTGCTCCGGGGCTGTTTGACGATGACGCCGGCCTTGTCGTTGGAGTCCGAGCGCCAGCCCTCGATCGGATGGGCCTCGCGGACATACACCGAAATGAACTCGACCCGGTCCTTGTAGCGCCGGTTCAACGCTTCCAGGATCCCAAACTGGGATCGATACGGTCCTCAGGTGAAGCTGCCGAAAACCAGCACGACCGGCTTCTTGCCTCGATAGTCGCGCAGACTGACCGTCTGCTTGCCGTCGTGCGTTTTGAGCGTGAAACTCGGAGCGCGGTCGCCGACGTCCGGCCCCTCGAAGAACGAGCCAAGTTCGCCTGTGAGCAGACCGGGAATCAGCACCTGGAGCATTTCCCCGGCGGAAGGCTCCGCCGGGGGCTTTGCTGCCGTCTGCTTCGGCTTCCCCATGAGGGCCTCGCGCAGGTCTTCCGGCGTCAGATGGTCCTTGCCCTTCGACGCCTTCTCGAAGAACTCGAGCCACTCCTGTTTCGAGAGCCGGCCGTTGCTATTCTGGTCGATCCGCGACATCCATCCCCGCACTTGTCCCATCTGGCGGACGAAGGGCGATTGCTCGGACCAGTCGAAATCGCCGGCGGTGATGACGCCGTCGCCGTCGCGATCGAGCCGGGCGAAAAGGGCGGGATGCTCCTTCATCTCGTCGGCGGTGATTCGGCCATCGCCGTTCCTGTCGAAGCGGCGGGCGAGCCAACGGAAGTCGTAGCGCGTCCGCGAGGGATGAAACCAGCCTGAGCCCGGCCCCATGAGATCGGAGCCGCTGAGCACGGCCGAGAGCATCTCGGGAAACTCCAGCCGTGCGGCCCCGTCCACGGCAGCGGCCAGGGCATCGCGATAGGCAAGCGGATCGAGCGGACCTCGCTTGTCCGCCGCTTTGGCATGTGGCATCAGAACCAGAAGGAACAGCGCGGCCAGCGCCGTCCTCCACCGGTTGGGAGTGTGCATCGATGATTCCCGAGCGATTTCGTGAAGGACCCTTGCCGTCGATTACAGTTCGTCGATCCCGGCCATGCGGCTTACCGTCAGCCCCTTGTTCACGTTCGGTTCCGAACCGGCTCGCTCGACGTCCTTGCCCTGACGGGGCGAGGCGGGAGGATACGGTTTCGTGGACCGAACGCGCGGCGTCCGCACGACTGGGGCTGATGCCTGCCGTGTTCCGGAAGCGTCTCGCGGCCCCTCGGCCATCGTCTGCTGGACTCGCCGAACGGTCAGCGCCAGCATGACGATCAGCACGGTGTTGACGGAGAGAATGACGAGCCACTCGACTAACGAAAAACCAGTACGCTTCCGCGCCATGAGACTGCTCCCCACGAACAGGGTGGATGGTTCGATCACGGGACAGCACATCGAGGTGAGAACGATCGGGACGGAGAATCCGCCCGCCCAATCGCACCCGTGCGAACCGATCAGCGCGGAGGATGATAGATGGAAATGGGACCGCGAAGAGGACGAGACTCGATGGTATCGAGAACCCGCGAGATCGAAGCACCCGAGGAAGGCGGCAGCAGCAGGCTGGCCTCGCCCCAGTATTTCTCGCCGGCGGCGGGAACGGGAGGCGCTGGCGGCGGAGTGAGAGGCAACTGGTTCTGCGAGCAGCCCGGACCGTTACAGGGCGTTCGGGTGGGAAGTGGCTGTCGTGGCGAGGAGGCGTCCACGGAATCCGCAGGTTTGGCGGGAGTGCCGTGGTTGTGTCCGCCCATGACGACATAGTCGCCGCAACTCGCGTGCGCGGAGGATCGCTCGCCGAGCGTGACAAGGGCCACACTCGCCGCAAGAAGCATCCAGAAGCCGCGAGAGGCGGTCATGAATTCCTTGAAGGTTCCCTGTTGATGGGATGGTTGAGGATAAGGATAATCATCCTTACTTCGCAATGCACCAGAAAAAAGTTCACATCCGTCAATTTTTTCGAGAGGTGAGGAGGAGGACTTCTTGCTTGTCGTTTCGCGCTCTTCTCACACGTTGAAGAGAAGAGCGCGAGAACGCTGCTAAGATAAGGCGAACGGAGTCATTACTGATGCTGCTCGCCTGACATCCGCCTTCGAGGAAATCTCTCCCCATGCCTGAACCCTCGTCCCCACCTGCCAGGGGGCCCGCGTGGAAGTGGTCGATCTGCGGGCTGCTCTTGCTGGCCACCACGATCAACTACATGGACCGCCTGACGCTGAACCAGACCATCAAGCGGGTCATGGTTGACGTCGGCTTCGACGAGCGCCAGTACGGCGATCTGGAATCCGCCTTCGCCTATGCCTTCGCCCTTGGGGCCGTGTTGATGGGATGGATGGCGGACCGCTGGAACGTCCGCTGGCTGTATCCCGCCGCCCTGCTCGTGTGGTCGGCGGCGGGCTTCCTCACCGGCCTGGTCAACAGTTTCGCGACGCTGCTGGCCTGTCGCTTTCTCCTGGGCTTCTCCGAGGCGGGCCACTGGCCCTGCGCTCTGCGGACGACCCGGCACATCCTGCCTCCCGCTCAGCGGTCGATGGGCAACAGCATCCTTCAGAGTGGCGCTGCCCTGGGAGCCATCTTCACGCCGCTGCTCATCCTGGCCCTGCCGCGGGACCCGCCGGACACCTGGCGTTATCCGTTCCTGATCGTCGGCGCGTTGGGTGTCGGCTGGGTGTTCCTCTGGCTGGGGAGCGTGCGCTCGTCGGACCTGGCGTCCGGTTCCTCAACCGCCCGGCCTCCCACCGGCATCCTGGTCTTTCTGGCATCGCTGTTCGTCCTCAAGAGTGCCGTGCGCTGGACGGAGGG
>JBBRIK010000672.1:0-4331 GCA_038221045.1 Gemmatales bacterium | reverse complement strand
ACAAGTTCGATCCCATTCCGACGCGCGACTACTACGCTCTCGCCGGCATCTACAACGGCTCCAGTCTGCAACCGAAGATGCTCGCCAGTGAGGCCGACGCCCAGCACTTCAAGAAGGCGGAGCAACAGACCAAGGGCAAGGAAGGCGAGATTCAGAAGTGGCTCGGTGAAATGGCAAAGAAGACCGGCAAGAAGGCGATTCCGAAGGAGCAGGAGAGCAAACTCCTCAACGACGACGAGAAGAAGAAACTGGCTTCGCTGCGTGCGGAACTGGACGCGCTCAAGAAGGCGATGCCGCCGAAGCCGCCGGAGGTGCATGTCGTCAGCGGCGGCGGCAAGGAGATGAAGGTTTACATTCGTGGCAATCCCAATCAGCAGGGCGAACCCGCTCCGAAGGGCTTCCTGCAAGTGCTGGCCGCGAAGGCGACGCCGGGCGACTATGGCCGGCTCGAACTGGCCAACGCGATCGCCTCGAAGGAGAATCCGCTGACGGCCCGCGTGATCGTCAATCGCGTCTGGCAGCATCATTTCGGCCGTGGTCTGGTGGCCACGCCGTCGAACTTCGGCCTGCTCGGCGACAGGCCGACCCATCCCGAATTGCTCGACTGGCTCGCGCTCCGCTTCGTCGAGAACGGCTGGTCGCTCAAGAAACTCCATCGCGACATCGTCCTGAGCGCCGCCTATCAGCTTTCGAGCGTCAACGAACCGAAGAACGCGGAGATCGATGGCGACAACCGCTACCTCTGGCGCTACAACCGTCGCCGGCTCGACGTGGAAGCGTGGCGCGACGCCCTGCTGGCCGTCTCGGGCAAACTCGACCGCACGCTCGCCGGGCCGCCGCTTGATCTCGCCTCGCGGAACAACTATCGCCGAACCATTTACGCGCGCATCAGCCGGCATCGTCTCGATTCGACGCTCGCCCTGTGGGACTTCCCCGATCCGAACGTCACCAGCGCCTCGCGGCCGGTGACGACGGTGCCGCAGCAGCAACTGTTCATCCTCAACAGCGATTTTATCGTCGATCAGGCGAAGGCATTCGCCCAGCGCCTGCAAGCGACGGCGTCAAACGACAAGGATCGGATCGCGGCCGCGTTCGCTCTCGCTTTCGGACGCGCGCCAACCGCCGAGGAGACCCAACTGGCGCTCGATTTCCTGAGCGTGCCGACTGGCAAGGATGAGAAACTATCGCGCTGGGAGCAGTACGCCCAGGTGCTGCTGGGGACGAACGAATTCATCTACGTCGATTGACTTGTTGGTCCTCGCTCCCACGCTCTGCGTGGGAGCGGCTCTTCGACGCTCTGCGTCGCGTCTGTTCGTAAGACGACGCAGAGCGTCGAAGAGTACGTTCCCACGCAGAGCGTGGGAACGAGGATGGGCAGCTTCTCCTCGTTCCCACGCTCTGCGTGGGAACGTGGGCAGCTTGAGGAGATGTGACCATGCTTCCGTTTTCGCGCCGTGAGATGCTTCAGCGTGTCGGCACCGGCCTCGGCGTTCTCGGTCTGGCGGGCCTGCTTGCGGACGAGGCGCGAGCCGCTCCCAGTCCTCTCGCCCCGAAATCGCCGCACTATCAGCCGCGCGTCAAACGCATCATTCATCTGTTCATGAATGGCGGCCCCTCTCAGGTCGATACGTTTGATCCGAAGCCCGACCTCGACAAGTATCACGGCCAGAAGCCGCCCTCGTCCGACAAGAAGACCGAACGCCGTACCGGCAACCTGATGAAGTCGCCGTACAAGTTCACTCGCGCCGGACAGTCGGGCCTGCCCATCAGCGAGATCTATCCCGAGTTGGCGAAGTGCGCCGACGACCTGTGCGTCATCCGCTCGATGCACACCGACGTCCCCAATCACGAGCCATCGCTGCTCATGATGACGTCCGGCAACACGCAGCCATTGCGGCCATCGCTGGGATCGTGGCTCCTGTACGGCCTGGGCAGTGAGAACCAGAACCTGCCCGGCTTCGTCGTCCTCTGTCCGGGAACGCCGGTCGTCGGTCCCGCGTTGTGGGGCAATCGCTTCCTGCCGGGGATCTTCCAGGGCTGTCACATCAACAACAGCTCGCTCAATCCCAGGAGCGTCATCGGCAACATCCAGAACAACTACCTCGCGGCGGACCCGCAGCGCAAGCAGCTCGATCTGTTGCAGAAGATGAACGAGATGCATCTGGCGAAGCGTGACAGCGATCCGCAACTAGAAGCCCGCATTCAGTCGCTGGAGGTGGCCTTCCGCATGCAGACGGCCGCTGTCGAGGCCTTCGACGTCAACCGCGAGGCGACGGTGACGCGCGAACTCTACGGCAAGGGCCAGTTCTCCGACGCCTGCATCGTCGCCCGGCGTCTGGTCGAGCGCGGCGTGCGCATGGTGCAGATCTTCCACGGCGGCGGCCAGCCCTGGGATGCGCATGGCGACCTCGCCAACAATCATCGCAACCTGGCCAAGCAGAGCGATCAGGCCATCGCCGGCCTGCTGAAAGACCTGAAGTCGCGCGGCCTGCTCGACGATACGCTGGTGCTATGGGGCGGCGAGTTCGGACGGACGCCGACGTCGGAAGGGGCCAATGGCCGCGATCACAACAATCACGGCTTCAGCGTCTGGCTCGCGGGCGGCGGCGTCAAGGGCGGCATGGCCTACGGCGCAACGGACGAGTTCGGCTTCGCCGCCGTCGAGAACAAGGTCCACGTCCACGACCTGCACGCGACCTTGCTGCACATGATGGGACTGGACCACACGAAACTGACGTACCGCTACAGCGGCCGCGACTTCCGGCTAACGGACGTTCACGGCAGCGTGGTCAAGGACATTCTCGCCTGAGCGTCGAGACGTCAGCCCGACCGGTTCTCGTCGCGAGCCATCTGGTGCTTTTCAGGGAAAATGAAGCCCTCAAGTCTTTTGTGCATGCCGAGTCTGCACATGATGTGCAATGATGATCGTCGGCGCGGAATTCGTTAATTGCCATGTCGCCACACCCCCCCTACCGCCAAATTGCGTCCGGGGTGCGCGCCCGATTGGCTGCGACGAGAATTCCTCGGAGCGAAGGGCCGGCCATTCGACAGCGTTCGCATGATGTTGTCTCTCGTATTGCTTGCAAATCATGGTTCGTGACTCAAGCTGTATGAAAAGGCCCCGAGCAAGGCACCTCGCTTGCTGTCGTGACACTTGACACATTGGGATGCGTTACGGATTGCACCCAGCATGCGGACCCCGTCAGCCATGTCGCGAAGGAACAAGTCGTCGCCACCGTGAAGCTTCTTCAGGCCCGGAACTTCAAATGCATCAAGAGAGCGGGTTGGCACTCCGCGAATTTCCTGCATGCGCGGCAAGGTCGTCGTGACATACACGCGCGGCCCATCCTCCAGCAACAGGCCGACAAGCTCAAGGCGGTTTATATTCCAGTGCTTTTCTTCGAGCAATTCGTTGAACTGGTGCGCCTGAAAGCCGGCGACATTACGACGAGCATCCATCACTCCGAAGCCACCCGGATTTGCAAAATGCAGGATGTTGCGAAAATGCAAAGTCTGGAAGGTTGTGAAATCGACGGGCACCCTCTCGGGCGCAAGGTCGACCTCCTGGGATGAAAGTGAATGGGTGCGGCTTGCCTGCGGAATGGAGGTCTTGTTTCTTCCCACCCAGGTTCCGTCGTCCTTCTGATGACCCAGGGCAAACACCGACTCCGCAGAACTACCGAACATGCGACCGACGCCAAATCCTTCTCTCTTCACAAACTCTTCGACGCTGCCTTCATGCAGTTTTTTCAACTTCGCTTCGCGTCCCCAGTTCTCGGTTGGGTTCGAGATTGAATTCTCGAATTGCCGCAAGAGTTCTTCCGCTTTTTGGGATAAGGAGTGGTCTCCCTTGAAGTGCGGCGGAGGTGGCAACCGTGTTTCCAGGGACTCAAATGGAAATTGTTCTCGTAAGCGACGAATTCTTTCACGATACCGCTCGGTGCGATCATGATCCTCCTTGAATTTGACCCCCGCCAACCAAACAAAGACACTCAGTACGGCGACCGCCAGGCCCAGGGCAAACCACTTTCCCCGCAACATGCTAGCTCCTTACAGAGCGGACAAATGTCATTGGAAGCAACCCGTGTAAAGCTACGGAATGCTGGTCTCTGTTGAGGTGTCGCCTCATTCCCACATCCTCCGCATCCCTTCGGTCTGCTCGGCAATGGCGGCCTTCTCCCGCTCCTTCTGACTAGAGTTTTGCACTTGTAGTCTCCTCATGAGGTAGGTGTTCCAGAGGAGGTTGGGTAGCAAGGCCTCGTGCGGATGAATAAACTTCGGGTGTACCAAACTCGGAGTCTATCCAACGCACGGAGGCCCGCTGATGAATC
>JBBRIK010000671.1:0-4336 GCA_038221045.1 Gemmatales bacterium | reverse complement strand
GCCCGATCCCCGATGCCCGAAGATCACCGACTTCGGCCTCGCCAAGGAACTCGACGCCGACTCGGCGCGGACACGCGCGGGAGCAATCCTCGGCACGCCAAGCTATATGAGTCCCGAGCAGGCCAAGGGCGACGTGGCCGGCCTTGGCCCGCTGACGGACGTGTACTCATTGGGTGCGATCCTCTACGAGATGTTGACGGGCCGGCCTCCCTTTCGCGGTACAACTGTGTTCGAGACGATCGAGATGGTCCGCGCCCAGGAGCCGGTGTCGCCGCGCCGGCTCGTGCAGAACATACCGCGCGACCTCGAAGTCATCTGCCTGAAATGTCTGCACAAGACGCCGGCGCGGCGCTACGGAAACGCTGCGGAGTTGGCTGACGATCTGGGACGATTCCTGAAGGGGGAACCGATCCGAGCCCGGCCCGCCGGCACGATCGAGCGTGTGCTCAAGTGGGGACGCCGCCGGCCGGCCCTGGTAGCCCTGGTCCTGGTCTGTCTGATCGCCCTGGCCGCCGGCGCGTTGGGAATGTGGACCTATCAGCGCGACCTGGGAGACGCACTCCAGACGGCCCTCGACGAGAAACACAAGTTTGAGGTCAAGGAACAGGAGGCGAGCGCTCTGGCCGTCCGCGTTCAGGAGGAACTCGACAGAGCGACGCGAAGCTTGTACGCGGCCCAACTGACGAATGTCGGCAAGGTCTGGCAACATGATCCGCTGCAATCTCTTGAGTTGCTGGGCGATGCGGAACGCTGTCCGGAGCCACTGCGCGACTTCGTATGGGGTTACTACCATCGCCAGGGCCAGCGTCAGGTCTGGTCGAAGAAAGGCCACCAGGGAGCGGTCAAGGGTGTGACGTTTTCCGCCGATGGCGGGCTGCTGTTCAGTGCTGGTCCTGAAGGGGTGCAGGCCTGGGACGCCAGCAGCGGCGAGCCGAGAGGAGCGTTCGATGGCCCCTGTTCCAAGGTCAACTGTCTGGCGCTGTCGCCCGATGGCGAAAAACTGGCGGGGGGCTGCGAGGATCAGCGGATCATCCTCTGGGACGTGGCTACGCGCAAACAGAAACGCGGACTCCTTCAAGGGCAGGGAAGGATTGTTTCGCTTGCATTCAGCCCGGACAATCGACAACTCGCCGTCAGCGGCGCCGGCGGCACGTTTCGCATCTGGGACCTCACGACCGGACGCGATCGGAAGCCTTTGCTCGAGCAAGACCTCGGGAGCATGCCGGTGGCCTGGTCGCCGAATGGCTCGCTGCTGGCGTTGGGGACGCACGATCACAAACTGCACCTGGTGGACATGACCGGCAACCAAAAACGAACATTTGCCCAACACGAGCATGCACTGGTTGGCCTGGCCTTCTCTCCCGACGGCAAGGTGCTGGCGAGCGTCGATTGTCCCCTTCTTGTCCGCCAGCCCTCTCATTTGCGCCTGTGGCGTCAAGATGCTGCCTCGCGCTGGCAGCCGACGGCCCCCCTGCTTGTGAAGTCGTCGCTTTTCAACGGTCTGGCCTTCAGCGCCGACGGCTCGACGCTGGCCGTGACCGGGTCCGACAACGCGGTCCGACTCATCGACGTCGCTTCAAACCAGGAGCGCGTCATTCTGCGCGGACACGCCGACAAGGTGGAAAGCGTGGCCTTCGCGCCGAGGGGAGAATGGCTCGCGGCCGGCTGTATCGATGGCACGATTCACGTCTGGAAGGCGCGGGGAGGCCGCGACCCTCCGCCGCTCGTTCGCGACGGCCTGCGCTACATCGCGGCGGCGTTCTCGCCCAAGGGCGACGAATTGGCCGTCGGGGGTGGTCTCGCGACTGAAGGAGACGCCCACAAGAGCACTCTTATCCGCTACGAATGGCCTTCCGCTCGTCCCCGACCGGTCTTCACCGAAATCGGTTCGATCTTCGACCTGGTCTGGTCGCCGGATGGGCGAACGCTGGCCTGCGCTCTGGAAGGGAGCGTGCTGTTGTTCGAGCGCGCCCGGCAGGATGCCGTTGAGAAATGGGTAACGGGAGAGGGAGAGATCCGCAAACTTGCCTGGTCGCCCGACGGCCGCCGGCTCGCTGCCGCCAACGGCAAAGCTCGCATCCTCCTCCGCGACCGCAAGGGCGGGAAGAACGTGGTCCTGCGAGGTAACTCCGAGGAGTTTCGCTGGTCGGGACTGTCCTTCTCTCCCAATGGGCGGACGTTGGCGGCGTGCGGATTCGTGCTGAATCAGCCGGGCGAAATTGTTCTCTGGGACGTCGAGACCGGTCAGGCACGGCAGACGCTGCGGGGCCATACGGGCCATGTGACACGCGTTGTCTACTCGCCGGACGGTCTGACAATCGCCAGTGCCGCCGCCAGGCCGGACAACACGGTGCGTCTGTGGAACATCGATGGCACGCTCCGGACTATTCTGCGCGGACACCATGCCGGAGTGATTACTCTGGCGTTCAGTCCCGATGGCCAAGTGCTGGCGTCTGCTTCGGTCGATGGGCAGATCAAGCTCTGGGACTCGAAGTACGGTCAGGAACGTCTCACGTTGAGCAGTCATTTCGAGCAGGTTCAGGCGCTGGCTTTCCATCCCACTCAGCGCTGCCTGATCTCGACCAGTTGGGACCGAACCATCCGCGTCTGGGAGGCCGATGGCCCCGGCGAACCGTGAGGATGTCGTTGTTGAATATGGTGGGAGCAGTCCGGCGCGCACTCCGGACGGAAATCCGCGCCCAGGTGTGTGTGGCGCAGGCGCAATGCAACGAAAGCCAACTCTTCCAGGATAGTGGACGGATGACTAGTTCGCAAGAGAAGAGCGCGAAACGGCAAGCTGTTTGAATCCCTGAGGGACACCTTTCGGAACCTGTCTTGACTCGTCACTCGCGCCGCAAGTATCATCCCCGGACCGTTTACTCTTGCCCAATGACGGCGGCCAGTCTTTCGATGGATCGAAGGACGCTCCGCCCTGCTTCAGGAGCTACTGGGAATGGATGCCCAACGAACACCTCGAATCCGCACCAGGCCGCACCCATCCTCGTGGAGCGGCTCCTGATTCCTTGACCCACTAACCCTGTTTTCGGATGTCCTCGCTCGCGGAACCGTCCACGGAGGACTCTCGCGCGGAATCCGTTCCGCGCTGCGCCTTCGTGTCGTTTTCGCCATTCGTCCGACCGCACGGAAAGGATGCCATGAACTCGCCAACTCCGAACGCGACCCCGACTCCTGACGCCGGCCGTCGTCCCGGCTCACTTCTGTGGCTCGCCCTCGGCGGCCCGCTCGTCGTGCTGCTCTGGGCCTACTGGCCCAACCTCGTCGAGATGGCCGACGCCTGGGCGCATCATGCCGAGTCCTCGCACGGCTACCTCGTGCCCATTTTCGCCGCCTTGCTTCTCTGGCTGCGGCGCGACCGGCTCGACTTCAGTTCCCTGCAACCGCGCTGGTGGGGATTCGCCTTTCTCGCTGTCGCGATCGGCTTGCGGGCCTACGGCGCGTACAAGGGCCGGGTCTGGCTCGATCATCTGTCGCTGCTGGTCTGTTTGGCCGGACTGTGCGTGCTGATCGGCGGCTGGACGGCCTGGCGTTGGAGTTGGCCCGCGATCCTGTTCCTGTTCTTCATGATCCCGCTGCCGTTCAGCATCGCGAATACAATCTCGGGGCCGCTACAGGCGCTGGCGACGCTGTGCAGTACCTTCATGCTCCAGACGCTCGGCCTGCCCGCACTGGCCGAGGGCAACGTCATCCGCATCAACGATGCTCAGATCAACATTGTCGAGGCGTGCAGTGGCCTGAAGATGCTCGTCGTCTTCTTCGCGCTGGCAACGGGAATGGTGCTGGTGACGAAGGCGCCGCTCCCCGACAAGCTCGTCCTGGTCGCCTCCGCAATTCCGATCGCGCTGGTCTCGAACATCATCCGCATCACCATCACCGGCATCATGCACGAGCTGGTCAGCGGCGATGCGGCCAACGTGTTCTTCCACGATGTGGCCGGCTGGTTCATGATGCCGCTAGCGCTCGGCATGCTCTGGCTGGAACTGAAGATCATGGGCAAGTTGTTCGTCGCAGCGCCGCAATCGGCCCGCATCCAGGCTCGCAATCGTCCGCGTCCCGCCGCGCCGCCGGCCCGGCAACGGGCCAAGCGCGTTGCCGCGCCGCGAGCGACTCGCCGGCCTGCCGCTCCACCTCCGCCTCCCGCGGCGAACGAACCCGCCGCGCTGAATGAACCGCCTGCGGTTCCCGAACACGTCTCGGCGCAGGGCGCCCCTGCGTAATTCCCCTGTGCGAGAGAGGCGAGCGGGGGCAGTAATTTACCCCGGAGAGCGGAAAAACCGGGGCCGTACAGGCCCCGCCCCCCAAGCGAAAACAGAGTAAG
>JBBRIK010000670.1:0-4336 GCA_038221045.1 Gemmatales bacterium | reverse complement strand
GACGGCACCACCGACACGCGTCGGCCGCATGCCTGGAAGTACCGCGATTACGTCATCCGTTCGCTCAACGCCGACAAGCCGCTCGATCGCTTCCTCGTCGAGCAACTGGCCGGCGACGAACTGGCAGCAGTAGGTCCGGCGAGCCGAGCCGGACCCTCCAGTGCCGCTCGGCTCGCGGCACCTTCTCCGGAGCAGATCGAGTTCCTGACCGCGACCGGCTTCCTGCGCATGGCCCCGGATGCCACAACCAGCGGCGGTGGAGCAGCCGAAGCACAGCAAGTCGTCGCCGACACGTTGAAGATCGTCAGTTCGAGTCTACTCGGCCTGTCGGTCGGCTGCGCTCAGTGCCACGACCACCGCTACGACCCGATTCCGCAGTCCGACTACTATCGCCTTCGCGCCGTCTTCGAGCCGGCCTTCGATCCGGCGCGCTGGCGCGGCGCGATGCAGCGGCGCGTGTCGCTCTACACCGCCGCCGACCGCTCGAAGGCCGCGGCCGTCGATGCCGAAGCCGCGAAGATGCAGGCGGAGCACAACGACAAGCAGACGAAGTACGTCCGTGCCACCTTCGACAAGGAGCTGACGAAGTTCCCCGCCGAGCAGCGCGACAGCCTCCGCGCCGCGTTCGACACTCCCGACGCGAAACGAACCAGCGAGCAGAAGAAGCTCGTCGCCTCCAACCCGAAGCTGAACGTCACCCCCGGCGTCCTCTACCAGTACGACCTGCCCGCCGCCGAGGAGTTGAAGAAACTTCAGGACCGGATCAACGCGAAGCGAGCCGAAAAGCCCATTGAGGATTTCATCGCCGTGTTGAGCGAGGTCCCCGGACAGATTCCGGTGACACGGATCGCCTATCGCGGCGACTATCGCCAGCCGAAGGGCGAGGTGCAGCCCGGTGACCTGACCATCGCCGCGCCGGAAGGCAAGCGTCTGGAGATTCCCTCCCGCGATCCCAAGCTGCCCACCTCCGGCCGGCGTCTCGCCTTTGCGAAACACATCACGAACGGCACGCATCCGCTCGTCGGTCGTGTCCTTGCCAATCGTCTCTGGCTGCACCACTTCGGCCGCGGCATCGTCGATACGCCCGGCGACTTCGGCATCCTTGGTCAGCGGCCCACCCATCCGGAACTGCTCGACTGGCTGGCGTCGGAACTGGTGCGCTCGGGCTGGAGCATGAAACAAATGCACCGGCTAATCATGAACTCGACGGTCTATCGGCAGTCGTCGCACCGCGATCCTGCGAGAGAGACGACCGATTCGAGCAACGCTCTCTATGCCCGTTATCCCGTCCGGCGACTGGAGGCGGAGACGATTCGCGACCGCATCCTGGCAACAAGCGGCCGGCTCGACCGGACGAAGTTCGGCCCTCCTGTCCCTGTTGTCGAGGACGCTGTCGGCCAGGTGTCGGTGCCGGACGACAGGCCGCGCCGCAGCGTCTACATCCAGGCCCGACGCACGAGGCCGCCCGCCTTCCTGACCACATTCGACGCGCCGAGCAGCGAGTTGAATTGCGACCGCCGCATGTCGAGTACCGCCGCCCCGCAGGCGCTGATGTTGATGAACAGCGACTTCATCCTCAAGCAATCGGCTCACTTCGCCCTGCGGCTCCGCAGGGAAGTACCCGCCACTATGCGTGAGCAGGCCGCGCGCGCCTGGCTGCTCGCTTATCAACGTCCCGCCGCGCCGGAAGAACTGGACCTCGCTTGCGGCTTCCTCGACAGGCAGACGCAGCAGTTGCGTGCCTCGAAAAATGCCGACGCGGAACTATCTGCTCTGACGAACCTCTGCCAGCAACTTCTCGCCTCCAACGAGTTCCTCTATGTGGATTGACCCCACCCTTCCGACCCGGCGCTCCTTCCTCTGCCGTTCCGCCTTCGGCATGGGCGCCATCGCGCTGGCACACCTGCTCCAGCGCGACAAGCTGCTGGCGGACACTCCTGGAAAACCGGGCGAGAACCTCTCTCTCGATTTGAAGCCGCGCCAGCCCGTGGCCGCCCCCAAAGCGAAGGCGATGATCTCGTTGTTCATGCACGGCGGGCCATCGCACGTCGATCTGCTCGACCCCAAGCCGGAGCTGACGAAGCATCACGGCAAGGACTACGGCGGCGACGTCATCTACAGTTTCGTCCAGCGCGCCAGCAAGAAACTCTTCGGTAGTCCGTGGAAGTTCGCCAAACATGGCAAGTGCGGCACCGACGTCTCGGAGTTGTTGCCTCACACGGCGGGCATCGTCGATGACATCTCCGTGATTCGCTCGATGCACACCGGCCACAACGGTCATGAGGTGTCGATCCGCTATTTCCACGGCGGCATCGCGGGAGTGACGGGCCGGCCGACGATGGGGAGCTGGATCGTCTACGGCCTGGGCAGCGAGTCGCAGAACCTGCCCGCCTACATGGTGCTGTCTGACCCCGAGGGGCATCCGGTCGATGGCACGCACAACTGGTCGAGCGGCTTCATGCCCTCGCTTTACCAGGGAACGGTCCTGCGTCCCCAGGAACCGCGCATCCTCAACCTCGATCCGCCACCGCATCTCAAGGGCGATTTGCAGCGCCAGAACCTCGATCTCCTCGCCGAACTCAACCGCCGCCATCTGCGCACCCATCCCGGCGAGTCCGACCTGGAGGCGCGCATCGCCAGTTACGAGCTTGCCGCCTCCATGCAGACCGCAGCCAAGGAGGCGCTCGACGTCTCGAAGGAGCCGGAGTACATCCAGCGGCTCTACGGTCTCGATCAGGCGCAGACGCGCGAATATGGCACGCGCTGCCTGATCGCCCGGCGGCTGGTGGAGCGCGGCGTCCGCTTCGTGCAGCTCTTCCTCGGCGGCCAGCCGTGGGACACACACAACGGCATCAAGAAGTCGCTGCCCGCCATCTGCGCCCGGACCGACCGGCCGGCGGCGGCGCTGGTGAAGGACCTCAAGCAGCGCGGCCTGCTCGATTCGACGATCGTCCACTGGGGCGGCGAGATCGGCCGGCTGCCGGTGTGCGAGGGAGATCTGAACGACGCAAGCGGCCGCGATCACAACGGCCAGGGCTTTTCGATCTGGCTGACCGGCGGCGGCTTCAAGGGCGGCATGACCTACGGCGCGACCGACGAGGTCGGCCACAAGGCGGCCGTGGACATCGTCACTCCGAACGACTACCAGGCGACGATCCTGCACCTCCTCGGCCTCGATCACACGAAGCTCGTCTACCACCACAACGGCCGGGAACAGCACATCACCGACAATCGCCCGGCGCGCGTGGTCAAGGAGGTCCTCGCCTGATGAACCGCCTTTGTCTCCTGCTCTTGCTGCCTGCTTGCCTCGTTCTCGCCGCGAGCCCCAAGGCCGACAGCAAGCCGGTCCGCGTCCTCATTCAGACCGACAAGGGCGACATCGAGGCCGAACTGGATCCCGCCAAGGCGCCGGCCACCGTCGCCAACTTTCTCCGTTACGTCGATGGCAAGTTCTACGACGGCGGTCGATTCCATCGGACGGTCAAGCCCGATAACCAACCCGACAACAAGGTGAAGATCGAGGTCATCCAGGCCGGCATCAATCCGGATAAGATGAAGGACGAGTTCCCGCCGATCAAGTTGGAGCGGACGCGCGACACCAAACTGCCGCACAGGGACGGCACTCTCTCGATGGCTCGCGATGGTCCCGATACGGCGACGTCGGATTTCTTCATCTGCATCGGCGATCAGCCGGAACTGGACTTCGGCGGAAAACGCAATCCGGATGGCCAGGGTTCGCCGCGTTCGGGAGAGTCCTCAAGGGCATGGACGTCGTCAAGAAGATCCAGGCGGCCCCCGCGGATGGTCAGACGCTAAAGCCGCCCGGCAAGATCCTGAAAGTGACGCGCAAACCGTGACCCCACCCGGTTATGTGTTGCTCAGGCGTCTTGAGAAGAGATAATCGTCTACAACGTCCTCACTGGCCCCGCGCTCGCGGAGTCGGATCGAGGGCCGGCATCTGCAAGACGAGGGGGGTAACATGCGCATTCTGCCCTGGAGACTATTTGCGATTTGTCTGACTTCGACGGCCCTGGCGGCGGCGGCCGATGACTTCAAGCCCGAGGAGGGCTTCACGTTGCTCCTCAACGGCAAGGATCTGACCGGCTGGAAGGAGAAGAACGGAGGGGCCTCGCTCGACGGCAAGACCACGGCGTACAAGGGCCGATTCACAATGAAGGACGACGTTCTTGTCATCGATCCGAAGGTCAAGGGCGACGTTCGCATCATGACGACTCGGGAGTTTGCGGGTGACGTCCACCTCAAGTTCGACTACAAGCCGGGGAAGGGCTGCAACAACGACCTCTTCATTCGCGGACAGAAGTTCGACCTCAAGACG
>JBBRIK010000669.1:0-4337 GCA_038221045.1 Gemmatales bacterium | reverse complement strand
CGCGTCTGGAAGGAGACGGACGCTTCCGATCTGATGGAGGGTCTGTACATCAAGCACGAGGAAGACGGACAGGTCGCGGGCCGTTACAAGTGGATTCGCGCCAGCTTCCTGACGGCGGTCGTCGATTCCGGCACGCACTGGTTGCGCCGTCCGATCGTACCCAATCAGCTCGCCGGCGGCGTCGATCTCTTCGGAGCCGGCTCATGAACGCTCTCTTCGCAGTCTGTCCTCAGCCGCCGGACTGGCTCGTTCGCTGGGACGAAATCGATGCGGCGTTCTCGTGGATTCGCCAGCTTCGCGGCTGCACGCAGGACGCCGTCCATCATGCCGAGGGCGACGTCTGGACACACACGCGCATGGTGTGCGAGGCAATGGCGAGGTTGCCGGCCTGGCGCGGCCTGGAGGATGAAGCGAGGCAGATCCTGTTCGCGGCCGCTCTCCTGCACGACGTTGCCAAGCCGGCGTGCCGGCGAGAGGACGTGCCGGGGCACATCACGTTTCCCGGCCACGCTCGCCGCGGCGCGATCGTGGCGCGAGCGACTCTCTGGCGTCTCGACGTTCCCTTTCGAGTGCGCGAATCGATCTGCGCCCTGATCCGCCATCATCTGAAGCCATTCTTCCTGGCCGATCACGCCGACAGCCGGCGGGTCGCTCTGGAACTGAGCCAGACGGCCCGTTGCGATTGGCTGGCAATCCTGGCCGAGTCCGACGCGCGGGGCCGCATCTGCCAGGACCTTCAACGATTGCTCGACAACATCACGCTGTTCGCCGATTTCTGCCGCGAGCAGAACTGTCTCGATGGTCCCTGGGTGTTTCCCTCCGAGCATGCGCGTTTCGTGTATTTCCACGAGAACGGTCGTGCGCCGGACTGGCCTCCCCACGAGGACTTTCGCTGCGAGGTCGTGCTGCTCTCCGGCCTTCCCGGCGCGGGCAAGGATCACTGGCGAACGGCGAACCTTCCCGGCTGGCCCTGCGTGTCGCTGGACGAACTCAGGAGTGAGCTTGACGTCGATCCAGCGAGAGAGCAGGGAGTGGTAGTGCAGGCGGCGCGCGAGCAGGCCCGGCAGTATCTGCGCGAGAGACGGTCCTTCGTGTGGAGCGCGACGAACCTGAGCCGGCTGGTGCGCGGCGAGAGTATCCGTCTGCTGGCCGGCTATCAGGCGCGCATCCGCATCGTCTATGTGGAGGTGAACGAGGAGACGCTGAAGTCGCAGAATCGGCAGCGTTCGCGGCCGGTGCCGGAGAAGGTCCTGGAGCGCATGCTGGCGCGCTGGGAAGTGCCGGATCTGACGGAGGCTCACGCGATCGAGTGGAACGTCAGCCCGTGATGGGCAACCCTCACTTGAGACTATGGATCGTGTTGAAGGAGTTTCAGCGCTTCCAGGAGATCACGCCAAGCGTTGTCGGCGATCCCCTGGGAACGAAATACTCCTGGGCCAGCGTGCGGCTATGAAGGCCGACCAGGAACGAGCCATCGCCTCCTGTAGTGAAGGGATCGCCACCCCCGGAACAGTCAAATTCCTCCGAACGGTAGGCGTCTCGCGTGTCGAGTTCCTTGTCGGTGACCTTCATGAAGACCAGCGTCACCGCATCGAACACGTCGCCGGCGCGAACGTTGATTGCCCCGACGGCATAGCCAGGGGCCGCTTTCAAGGTCGTCACCGCGCCGAACTCGGAGCCGACCCTGGGACCCATTTGTTCTCCCTTCGCAGTCAAATAGATTGGCTGGATCGAGGTGATGTACTGGCCTTTCGTGCAATGGAACCCGATCAACAGACGACCCTCCGTGGGAATATCCTCGATGGGCAACCTTCCCACGGCACCCCGGTAAGCGGGTTCTTTCCGCCAGCGCCGGGCCTCTGCCTGCTTGCGCAAAGCATTCCACAACTCGCTCCGGGAACTCAACGGTCCCTGTTCGGGTTGCTTGTGGTCTGCGGAGTTGTCGAACTTTCGGACCGGAAGACGCTGAAAGGCCTGGTAACGAGCGAGTACATCTTGCGGAATCGGCGCTTTGGCCTCCGGATCGAGAGGCGGCAGAGGTGGTTCCCCGATTGGCACCCTGTCCTTTCTCTCGCGCGGGAGGAACGGCTTTTCCCCTGGTTTGGGTAGATTGTTCTCAGGAACCACACCGGGGCGATTGTGTTGAGCGACGTTTCCAGGCTCTTCGGAGCCGGAGAAAATCAGCACGGCCGCGATGCCCAGTCCGAAGAGCAACAAGCCCCCGGCCACGACGCCGACGATCAGCGGAACTGAAGACGATTCCGGCTCATCCGCTTCTTCCTCTTCCCGCGCCGGAATTCGCCGAGGCGCGATGCGAGGTTTCCGCGCCGGAATCCCGGGAGCCGATGTGATCGCCTCCTGTACTGGCTCGGCGTCCACAACTTCCTCGTCCTCCGGAAGCACCTCGTCGAAGTCGGCAGGGAGCGGCCTCTTTCGGCGAGGAACGGCATATGAGGACCGGGACGCTCTTTCTTCTTCCGAGGAGCCACCCAGGAAGAAGCCGACAGTGAAGACGAACAGTCCGCAGCCAGCCACCAATCCAAGTTCGATCAGCGTCAAGGAGAGCTTGAAGGCATCGTCCATAGGGCGGCCCCTGGCGGCAGCCTCCATCCCCATTACAAAGCCAATAAGGAGGGCCAAGGGAACCGGCAGCATGGCAACGATACCCAGCAGACGGGCAGCCACGCCTCGGACAATGCGATTGTTGGTCACCTTGAGTCTGCCCCTCACAAGGGCATAGATGCCAAAGATGAGAAGTCCGATTTCCGCCCCAAGCAGCAACATGGGTGTGTCCTTTGCTGTCGCCTCACGATGGCACTTTCCGCTCTCGACCGCTCTGGGAGGCTCGTCTCAGGATTGAGACGGCCAGAGTCCGGGGCAAGCATGGGTTAGCCGCGATGCGGAGTTTTCGGAGGGGATCGCTTTCGCCACGCGACGAGAAACGCTCCGCTCCGAAGACTCCGCGTCACGGCTAACCCTCGAATGGGCCGCTCTTTCCTGCGTTGAGTATATTGAACGACCAGAAAGCCGTCAGTTGCTTCGGGCCACGGAAGGAGCATAGATCTGGTCTGTCGGGCCGGCACGCTTGCCGAACTGATACCCGAAGACGAGGAACATCTGTCCCTGCACGGTTGCAGACTGGTGACCACCGGTCACACCGACCAGGCCGACAAGGTCCACGAAAGTCCGGTTGGTCGGCCGCCACTGGAGGCTGGGACCAATCACAAAGGTGTTGGCCGGCGTACCCCGCATGCCCTGGATCGAGTTGTTCTGGTAATACATCTCGATACCGCCCATGAGCTTTCGCTCGATGATCGTCGTGCCGAGCGCCTGGGCGAACTGAAGCTCCACCTCTTTTTCGCCCCCCAGTTCCTTCTCGATGGAGAAGTTGCAGCCGTAAAAGAGTTGGTCCTCGAAGAAGCTGTCGCCCAGCAACAGCTTGAACTCGTACTTGTCGCTCTCGCCGTCGTGGCCACGCTGGATCCATTCGAGGTAAATCGTGGGGTTCATGGGGATCACGTCCCAGTCCGCCAGCGCCCAGCGCGCCTCAATCTGGACGCCTTCGTGGCGCGCCCGCAGTTTGCCGTTCTCATTGGGATCGACGTCCCAGCGCTCGTACAGGTCGAGCTGCCAGCGCCCCGGCAGACCGAAGGTCACTTCTTCCAGAAAGCGAGTATCGACCTTGCCTTTTTTGCCCCAGGTCGGCCGAACCCATTGCTCGACCTCATAGGTGCCCTCGGGTTGGACGAAAACGCGCGTACTCGGGAAGGGCCGCTGGGTCGTCCAGGCAGGCTGGTTATAAGTACCCACGCGCTGACTGTCACTGTTGATGACATTGGAATCCCAGGGGATGTATTGTCCCCGATCCCCGTAGGCCCCCGGATTGGCGGAGGAGCCAGAGCCAGTGCCTGTCCCAGGGAACGGTGAACCGGGGCCAGTGCCGCCCGGCGTCACTCGGGGTGCTTCGACCTCGATCGGCGGAATGGTCTGCTGGGCCTGAACGATCCCCCAGGGTACCGACCAGGGGGAAGCCGTGGCCAGCGGCGTCTGGGGCCGTGGTGCGGCGGACCGGTCTTGCGGCTGCTGCCCGAAAGCGACCCCTCCGGCAACCATGAAGCCGCCCAGGCAGCAGACAAAACCTTGCCAGAAAACACGCCGTCCGGAAATCCTTTCCATGTCACTCCTCAACTCGATGAGAGATCCCCCTGTCTGGTGATGGTTCTCTCCAGTCTTTATCATCGGCAGCGCATTCGTTTTTCTTGACCGATGTCGTCAAATCCTCATTTTCGTTAGAGTCGGCCTCTCCGGTAGGACCGTTGCAAGCGGAACCCCTTTCC
>JBBRIK010000668.1:0-4340 GCA_038221045.1 Gemmatales bacterium | reverse complement strand
CCGGGTCCCCTGTTTGCTCTGGTGGGCTCCCCCCCGTAATAACAACCCCCCCCCCTTTCGCCCCCCCCATCCGCGGCTGGGGGTTCCGCGCAATCCCCCCATACCCCCCCCGCGGCGGAGAGGTCACTCCCCGCTGAGAATCACCCGCTCGGGATGATTCGTCCAACCGTAGAGCTTGCTGAATGCGTCAGGAGAAAACTCGCGCAGCCGATTGGACTCCTCGCGCGCCTTGAAGATGAAGTTACCCTCGGTGTTCACCGAAGCGCGATAGTATCCTTCCGGACTGATCGCCATCGTCTCCGCTCCGATGAATGTCAGCAGCGTCCCACGCAAGGACGCTTTTTCGAGGTCCCAGAAGCGCATGCCGGCGCTGGCCGAAACGAGCGTCTTGCCGTCGCCGAGAAAGGCCACGGCCGTGATCGGCCGGCTGTGTCCCGAGAGGCTGTACGTCACCTGCTTGGCTTTCCAATCCCAGACAATCACCTTCTTGTCCTCAGTGGCGAACGCCAGTTCCTTGCCGTCCGGCGACCAGGCGGGGACGAAGGACACCGACGGGACTTTGAAGTCCGGAATGCTCTCCACAATCTCAGGACGCGACACTTCGACGGTGCGGACCTGCCTGTCCGCCTCGACGGTCGCCAGGTACTTGCCGGTCGGCGACCAGGACAGGGTATGCACCTGTTGCGGGCTGGGAATGATCTTGTCGGCCACCCTCCAGGGGGCACGGATCAACGCAATCCCTTTGCCGGTGCCGACAGCACACGTCTTGCTATCCGGAGACCAGCCGAGTGCAGAGGAGAAGAACTGGCCGTCCGGAAGAGAACAGTCGGCGAGTTTGTTTCCCTCGCGGGTTTCCCAGAAGTGCAGTTCCTTCGAGCTACCGCCCGGAAGGGTGTCGAGGGTCACGATCGTTTTCCCATCTGGCGACAGGGCCGTCTGGTAGCCTGGCCCCGGCGAGCGCAAGGTGGTCCACGCTCGGTTGCCGCCCTCCTCCCACAGTTGCACCCCTCCCTGGCCAATCCTGGCGCAGAGTTTGGCATTTCCGGGCAGGGAGTCGTAGAGACCTTCAAACGGCGCCGGGACGAATCCGCAAGACTTCGGATCGAACTGATGCCAGCGCCCACTGCTGAAGCGTATGAGCATCCGCTCGTCGTCGGTGAAGTCGAAGGCGAGGGGGGCGATGGTCCGCACAAGACTGCTCTCGATGGTCCACGTCTTCACTCCATCGAGTGAATCGGGTTTGAAGACCCATGTTTCTCGAAAGTCCGGATCGAGAGGTTTGTCGGGAGCCGGGTTGTCCACTTTGGTAGATCGAGACACGCGGGGTTTCGCGTTGAGCCGGGCGAGAGGCTTGTCGTCTTCGACGGCGCCGCCGTTCTCGGGCGGCGGATTAGGGTCGGGCCGCGAACCGAATAGCTTCACGATGAGGAAAATCAGCATTACCAACGCGAGAACTCCGACTCCCCCGAGCATCAACCAGCGGCGGTCGATCGAGGGACCAGCACCCGGCACAAGAACGGCGACAGCGACGGGAACATTGGCACAATGCACAGGCAGCGCTCGCGCTTCTTGCTGGACGTGATCGAGGAGGGGGTTGCGCAGACGAGGGCGGTTCCGCGTGGCACGCAATCCTTGCACGAGGGGATCGTCGAGCGGGATGGCCGGCAAGCGTGCGAGGCATCCGGGACAGCCTTGCAAGTGCTGCTCCAGTTGCTGGGCTTGCATTTCGGAACAGAGTCCCAGGCGATACTGTTTCAGTTCTTCTTCGGCGGGACAGACAGGAGGAGCCACGATGAATCCCTCGTTGCGAGATGGCCACTGTCTTGCCGCTTGCGGCTTAGCGCTCTTTTGCAAAGCCGCAAGCGGCAAGAAGCTATTTCCCCGCCGGTCCTTCGTACAGCAGCCCACTCAGTTCCTGACGCAGCCGGCGCAGGACGCGCGCTTCCGCGGCATGGACGGCGGCCGGAGTGATCCCCAGTTCGCGAGCGACCTCGACAGGCGCTCGGCCCTCGACAGTCACGCCCCAGCACGCTTTCCAGTCCACCGGTGCGAACTCCGCTTGCAACAGATCGACAGCAGATCCCAGGATCGCCGGCAGATATTCCGTCCCCCAGAGGGCATCCGCACCCGCGGGAACAGGGGACGCTTCACTCGCAGGGGCGGGCGCTCGTTTCCGGATCAGTTCGCTTCGTTGTGTGTGAGCCATGGAACGCAGCCAGGCTCGAAAACCTCCGGGAGAGTCGGTCCGAAACGCCGACAGCTTCTGCGCGACAGCGGTGAAGACTCCACGGACGAGTTCAGCGGCTTCCGCGCCCTGCAAGCCGGCCCGGCACGCCCACAGAAACAGATGGGCCGAGTACAGATCGACGAGTCGCGCCCAGGCCGCCTGCTCGCCGGTCTGCTGCAAGCGCTGAAGCAGGCTGGGCCGAAGAACACTCATGGATGAACCGTCCTTCCGTCACGAAGAGACCGGCATGGGTGCAGGAGGAATTGCAGCAGGCGCGGCAGCAGGTTCCTTGGCCTTGACCTCGAACGACAGGACGCTTCCGCCGACCTGAATCCGATCGCCGGAGTGCAGCGGCGTCGGGGCCATCAAGCGCTGGCCGTTGAGCAAGGTGCCGGACGGCGTCCCCACATCGGACAGCATCCAGCTACTGCCCTGGCGCGTGATCTTCGCATGGACTTTCTCGACGGCCGCATCGCCGAACAGGCCGAGGTCGCATGCTTCGCCCCGCCCGATGACCGTTTCCGGCTTCGACAGGAGCAACTGCCGGACCGGCCGAAAGCCAGCCTCAACGCGCAGCGTCGCCTCGCGCAGCATGATTTGCACCAGCGACACGGCCAGCCCGATGCACGCCCCGAGGGCCACGAAGCCCGTGGCGCTGGGCGACCACAGTTCCTGAGCCCCTGCCTGGTCCGCCTTGAACATGCCGGCCCAGAGGCTGTTCATGATGAGCGACATGATTCCGCCGACAAACCCGCCCACGGTGCCTCCGATCAGCCCATTCCGGAGTTTTCGTTGTGTCCCGCGCCGTTCCTCGTGACGCATGATCGCGCCGAGGTGATCGAACGCTGAGGGGGCAGCACCGATGAGAAGGCCCGTCAGCATCCAGCCGAGGACCAGCACCCATCCCATGCCCAGCCAGGCGTAGAGCGCCTGCCCGAGGAAGCCTCCCACCAGCCCACCGACAGCGCCGATCAGCACAGCCAGCGACAGGCGAATGCCGAGGCTCGCCTTGTCGCGCTGGGAGCCGCCGGCCAATGTATCCAGTAGCGCGAGGCCCAGCGCGAGGAACAGACCTAGCGCCATACCTTTCAGAGCGGCCCCCGAGAGCGACGAGTCGCCGGCGATCAGTCTTCCGAGGATCCAACCCACGAAGGCCGCTGCCGCACCCCAGGCCGCACAGTAGTAGATAAAGACGCGAAACGACATCGATTCCTCCTGGACCGCACAGGACGGTCAACTATCAATCGAAGACCCTGTCGCCCTGCTGAATCACCAGACGATGCTCCAGAGACGCGCCAGTGCTGAGAGTCACTTTCACCCGCTGGACGCCCCCCTTGACGGCCTTGACTCGCCACGTCACCGGACTGTACGGGCTGGAGGAGCCTGCCGGCACCATCGGCACGTCTTCCCTCTCACGGCCGCTGGCCAACTTGAGGCCCTTGGGCAACTTCAGCGTGATCGAGGTGCCGGTAGCCGGGAGCTTGACATAGGCGGTGAGCGTGAATTCCCGCTCCGCGACCAGGTCGCCGCCGGCCGTGATACCGAGTTGGCCATCGCCCTTGTTGCCGCTGACCTGTCCCAGCCCATAGGCGAAACCAACTCGCCGCGACTGCTTGGGCATCACTTCCTTGTCGTCCCAGTACATCGTCACAGCCGAGTCGCCCTTGTCTTTTTCCTCGCGCTTCGCAAGGGACATCATCAGCACGGGAACACTCCAGCGCGTGTCCTGCATGTCGGCCAGTTTCCCTTCGGGAAAATTGCGCAAACTCGCGTCCGGCCAGGCCCCGAGAGTGACTCGCGTCGGCGGCTCCAGACCTCCGTACTTGAGCGTAAGATGGGCGACTGTGCCTGGGTTCTTCAGGTCCTGATTCTCGAGGGCTGAGATGTAGTCCGGCACGTCTTCCGGCTTGTCGAACGTCTTCATCGTGTCGCACAATTCTTTTGCGCCGGCAATGGTAAACGGCACGGCGTCGTTGCTGCCGATGTAGGTGTCCAGCAAGAAGCGGAGACCGACGGAGTGCGGAATCGCATCGTCGTTCTTGATTTCATAGTAGACCAGGCAGGTGTCCAGAAGTTGCTTCTTGCCGTTCTCCGACAGGCCCCCCGGAACAAT
>JBBRIK010000667.1:0-4341 GCA_038221045.1 Gemmatales bacterium | reverse complement strand
CCTCTCCCCCAACCCCTCTCCCCCGAAGCGGGGGCGAGGGGAGAAAGACAGAACGCCCTTGCTGTTGATCTCTGTTCAGCGTCATTTCAGGCTTACCTCCAACGTGGGAGCCGGGTCGTTCGGCTTGGCGCGGAACCACTTCTCATCCGGCTTGACCGTCAGCGTCTTCAGCACTTTCCCCTCCTTGCCGTCCTCCGCCGGGGCCACGATGCGCACATTGTATTCGGGGGCCGGTGTCGTCTTGCCGTCCTTCTCGATGACCCAGCCCTTCAGGATGATCGGACTGAGCGATTGCGGCAGGGGCGTCTTCCCGCCGATCAGCGGAGCCGGGACGTTGCGAGCGTTGAGGTCCACTGCTCCCGGCGCGAGCGGCGGCACCGGCTTCGCCGTCTTGACGTCCACCTGCGTGTCCTCCGGGACGGAGCCGTTGACCTTGAGGAGGAGGAAGTGCATGGACGTTACGAGCGGCTTGTCGGTCTTGGGCAGCATCTTCGGAATGGTGATCCTGTCCGGCCCGTCGGGACAGTTGATGAGCGTCACCTCGCCGGCGGAGAAGTCGATCAGGCGGTAGTCCTTGGGCGGGTCCTTGAAGACGGCGTTCGCCATCTGGACAGTCGCGCCGGCCAGATGTATGCCGATCAGCGTCTTCTCGAACACCGTGTCATCCATCGTCCCCGTCATTGACGTGACGACGAAACCGATACCCGCCTCGCGGAAGGTGTTCCCCTTGAACATGGACGTGCCGACACAGTACGCGCCGACATGACACTTCTCGCTCGTGTTGCCGACGATGACGCTGTCGGTGCAGCCATAGATGCTGAGGGCGTAGTAGAAAAAGCCCTTGATGGTGTTGTTCTTGACCTCGGCCAGCGGGCAGCTATTGAGGGCAATGGCGGGGGCCAGTTGCCAGGGACCGCCAGGAAACTCCATCAGATTGTCTAGAATGTGTGGCGTGTCGCAACTGAGCAGGCTGATGCCGGACCTGCCAAGGAGGCGATTGCCGATCACCTTGCAGCGCTCGCCGGCCTTGGAGCCGGTGTTGTCGATATCGTTCCCCTCCAGTTTCACGTCCTGGAATTCAGCACGTTGCACGTCGAGAATGCCGTTCTTGACCTCGATTTTGGCCGTAAGGTCCATTGCCTTGGGATCGGGTGCCTTCGAGACGATGAGGACGTTGCGCTTGCCACCGGGCAGGTTCGCCTTGCCGGAGACGACAAGCGCGCCGCCCTTCTCGAACTTGATCGTTCGATCTTCGGGCGTCTTGCCGGTGAGGCGGATCTCGTGACAGTCGTCGGCCGCCGTGGTGCCATCGAGCCTGAGGAAGCCGAAACTCTCGATGGGGCCAGGCACGACGAAGATGACCTTGCCGGCGCCGGTCTTGAACTTGAGCCCGCCTCGGGGATCGATGTTGAGCTTGGCGCAGGTGGTCTTGCCGTCGTCGTTGCGGTCGAAGACGACGGTATCGTCCTTGCGGATGGTGACCTCGTCGTCGGCTTTGGGGACGACGCCGCCGCGCCAGGTGGCGGCTCCGCTCCAGGGACCGCCGCCGGTGCCGTTGGTCGTGATCTCGGCTGTGAAACCGGTCTGGGATAACGTGAATGCGATGGCGAGCGCCAGCAACACCGGGGGGTTCACACCCCCCGCTCGCCGTTGAAAAATATTCATCATGGCGTCGTTGGTCCTTCGATGAAATTGCCCAGGGAATCGTGTTCGCGGTCACTGACCGGACGCAGGCTGACGCCGTCCAGCTCCATCAGCCCGAAAATGTGCCGAATCGACATCCCCAGCTTCACGCCCGGCGTCACCGGGGCTTTCATGTTGTAGCTGATCTTGCGCCAGCGGCCGAGCGTTCGCTCGTAGTACACCGTCCCCATCTCGGCCGTCGCGGGCGGCATGCCGTCCGGATAGAGCCAGACGTGCGTGTGCGGATTGTTCGGCGTCCCCCAGGCAAGTGTGTCGCGATACCAGAATTCGACCCAGTACGTTCCCGTCTGACTCAGGCCCTGCACCGGGCGAAGATACTCGAAGAAGCCGCGATACTCGGGGTAGCCATCGAGCAGATAAACGTGCGGCCCGGCGATGCCGAACGACGGTACGACGACGGCGTTCTCGATCTTGCCGAAGCTCCCCTTCTCGCCCGGCTCGAAACCGGTGACGAAGCTGCCGCGGACCGGGTCGTCAGGATTGGCGGGCGGCGGTTTCTTCTTGTGGTCGCGCCGCGCTTCGAGCGTCTTCTGATAGTCCGCCAGCTTCTGCTTCTCGAAATAGCTGGGGAACGAGTCCTTCAGGCTCACAAGCCACTTGAGCGCCTTGTCCTCTTCTCCCAGGCGCGTGTAGCAGTCGGCGATGCCGAAGATAGCCCGGTCGCGATAGCCGGCCCACTGCACCAGTTTGAGCAGCACTTCGTAATTGCGGAGCGCGTCCTCGTAGCGGCCGCCGTGACGGTCCGCCTCGGCCTTGAGGAAGCGATACATGCCTTCGACCTTCTGCTCGGGATAGTCCAGTTCGATGCGTTCGAGCATCTGCCGGGTCTGGCGAATGTCGCCGCTGCGCAACCGCTGCTCGGCGATGCGGAGGAGCGCGCCGCGCGTGATGGCGTCGCTCTGGGCCGTCGCCTTGAACTTGTCGCCGCCGAGCGTGGCGGCCAGGCGATAGGTCTCGCTGGCCTTGGCGAAGTCGCCCGTCTCGGCGAACAGATCGCCCCAGCGAATCGCAGCCAGGCGCAGGGCCGGATGCTCCAGCCGGCGATGCTCTTCGAGGATCGCCTTGTAGCGCTTGCTGGCCTGGGTGAAGTCCTTCATCTGCCGATGATAGACCGACGCCGTGGCCAGTTGGAGGGTGACGAGTTGCGTTGGCACCTTCGCGAATTCGGAGAACGACTTCTCGCCGAGGGCCAGGGCATCGGTCGCTCGGCCAATCTCCGCCAGGGCCTCGATGCGGATGTTGAGCAACGACGCCTTCGCAGCCAGGTCGGTCTCGGTAGCCAGCAGATGACCCGAGACCGCTTCGAGCAACTTCCATCGCTCGGGCCGTTCGCAAATCGTCAGGAACTCGACGACCTCGTTGAGCCTTTGCCGATCCGCCTTCTTCCAGTCGTCCGCCTCCAGCGCCCGTACGGCGACGGCCAGCGACAGCGGACTCGTCGCTCCCGGCGCGGCCCAGACATGGACGCTGCGGCGATGGGGCGCCAGCCCGTCGGCGGACGTCAGCGTTACCTTGTAATTGCCGGGCTTGAAGTAGACATGAGTGACCGAACGCCCGCTGCCGCTGACGCCGTCGCCGAAATCCCAGAGGAGCCTGCTCCCCTCCTTGAGCGTCCCGTTCGCCTCGAAGCGGACGAGGAACGCGGTCACGGGGCCGGACTGAAGCGTGTCGTCGATGCCGAAGCAGAAACTCGCGACCGGGGCCTTACTCGCCTCCTCCAGCGCCGATGGCAGAGCATACAGCGCGCGAGTGAACGCGGCGGGGGGAACGAGTCCCCAGGTCTTCGTCTCCGGCGTCTTCCACAGCAGCGACATGGTGCCGACTGCGTCGGGGTTGTTGCCGAGGACGTGATGGACCTCGATGGGATGGACGCCGGCCTTCAGCTCGACGTCGGTGCCGATCTTGTGGATCGGCACCGCGCCGGTGAACTTCTTGTTGGTGCCGGGACGCTCGAACAGCTTGAAGCCATCGAGGAAGACGAAGACCGCGTCGTCGGCGTTGGCGAAGAAGCGGTAGACGCCTGGCTTGTCGATCTTGATGAAGCCGCGATAGGAGGCGGCGAACTTGCGAATCTCGGAAGGACGGGCCGGGTTCGCGTTCTGAATGATGTCGGGAATGACCGCATTGCCGATGACGTTCTCGCTCTTTTGCAGGCCCGTGCGAACAGCGGTCCAGTCCTTGAGGTCGTCGCCGGCCCACTCGCGCACCTCGACGGTGACGCCTTCCTGCATCGCTGGAGCTTTCGCCGCGGGCTTCGGCGCGGCGTTGACACCATAAGCCCAGTACCAGGGATCGTTCCCCTTGCGCGGGAACTGCACAATCGTCTCTCCCGCCGGATCGTGCGACAGGACGGTGACGGGCAGCATCTCGCCGGCCGCCGTCTGAATGGCGACGTCGGAGGCATCCGGCTTGAGCCAGCCGCCGGTGGGCAGACTGGTGATGACGCTCTGCGAAGTCTGCTTGGCCGGGTCGCCGATGACGCGCAGCGGCCAGCGGAGACGATAGCCGGCGAGCCATGCGGGCGCCTTGTCGGAAAGGGGCTGGACGGCGTTGATCTTCGGTGGAGGAGCCGCGGCCTGCACGGCGAACCCGAGCAGGAGTAGGAGAAAGATGCACGGGAGGGTTAGCCGCGACGCG
>JBBRIK010000666.1:0-4343 GCA_038221045.1 Gemmatales bacterium | reverse complement strand
GTCGCGGCCTCTCTTACTTTTTCTTTTTCTTCTCTTCGCCCGCGGCGCCGTCGCTTTTTTCCATTTCTATTACCCCCCCCCCCGCGGCCCTTCAGATCAACCCTGCCAGCGTCCACACACGGGACCGCACGGCGGGCCACTCGACTTGCATGCGCCGGCGCTCTGCGTGGATGTGACACTGAGCGGCCGCGCGGGAACGCTCAGCGCTCGCTCGACCTTGACACTATGACAGAGTGGGCAATCGACCGCCTCGGCGCTGTTGCGGACCAGCGTCTCGAAGGAATGCTCACACTTCTGGCAAACATACTCGTACAGGGGCATGGCCGTTGTTCTCCTGGTGTTCGATCAAGTGCGGCGTCGCCGGTAAATCTCGCTCGCCTTCAGAAGGATATCCTTCTCGCTCTCGGTGAGGTTGTCCTTGCCGACAAGCGACATTTTCTCCAGCACCGCGTCGAGTTTGGCTTCAAAATGTTCGTCGATCTCGTGCTCGGCCGGCACTCGGGCCGGCACCTTCACCGGCGTCGCCTCTTCCTCGCGGAAGATCCGCAGTTGAGGGCGTGTTCGCTTCTTCCGCCACGATTCCAGGCCGGTTAGAAAGCTCGTCAAGCGCCAGTGATACTTATAGTAGAGGTAGCCGAACAGCGCTCCGCCCAGATGCCCGGCCACGCCTGTGCCAGTGTCGGCCTTCATCACGAAGGCAAGGAAGTCGTAGCCGACGTAGAACACCACGAGCAGCCAGATGGGTATCGGAATGACGAAGAATAGCAGGACCTTGCGGTTCGGGAAGTGACAGGCAAACAGGACCGTCAGCGCGAGGATTGCTCCGGATGCTCCCAGTCCGGAGCGCATCAACGCGAGCGAGTGTCCGAAGTAGCACAGT
This sequence comes from Gemmatales bacterium, assembly GCA_038221045.1. Classification (GTDB taxonomy): domain Bacteria; phylum Planctomycetota; class Planctomycetia; order Gemmatales; family Gemmataceae; genus JBBRIK01. The sequence continues at coordinate 3,463 of JBBRIK010000666.1, read as the reverse complement.
CCCGCGAAAACCGCCGACACGAGATAGAGGGCAATGAACTCGCGTGAGCCGTACAACTCCTCCAGTTCGTTGCCCATCCACCACAAAAAGAGCATGTTGAAAACGATGTGGAAGATGTTCTGGGGGCTGTGCAGGAAAGCATAAGTGAGCAGCCGCCAGACCTGGCCCTGAAGGACCGCCTCGGGTTTGAGGACAAAGGCTTCCGTCACGACGCCGTCGCCGAGAATGAGGTTGGTTCCCGCATCGCGATGAAGCGTGGCAAGTTGGATAAAAAAGATGACGACGTTGATGAGGATGAGCCACTTGCAGACCGGCGCGCGCGAGGAGAAGGAACTCAGGAAGCTCGGTCCCTCGCGGCGATAGTAATCGCGATCGTAGATCCCCATGTCAGCCCTCAGCGGCACCGCATTCCACGTCTGGTGCTACTCATTCGTTTTACCACATCGCCGCTCGCGGAGGAAAGGTCTGTCCATTTTGTCAGCTCTGAGGAATAGGAATCGGCTCGGTCTGTTTCGGGCAGGCCGGCTCGTTCGCGCGTCAGCCACGGCCGCACGACGGACGGCCCCAAAGCGGAACTTCGAGTTTCCCTCAAGAAAAAGCGAAGATGGGGTTGCTGTGGGGAAACTCATTCAGGAGGCGTTAGAGGGTTCCGGCTTCAAAGTGGAATGGGACGGCACGGTCAAGACTCGGTTGTTGCTCAGTGGTTTCCGGTGGCAAAGCCGGGGTCCAACCGCCGAGCCGGGTTAGCAAGGTGTGGTCGAGACAGGCGCTGCAAAGGACCGGGGCCGCATTACGGTTTCGCGCGACAGGAAGCTCTTGCCGCGGCCCCGGCCAGTAGCCCAGGAGGGTCGGGTAGGGGAGCGTAAAAGAAAACGCTGTCCCATCGTAGGACAAGCGTGCTCGCTTGTCCCTGCTGCAAAGGTGACAAGCGAGTACGCTTGTCCTACGATGGGACAGCCCCTTTACTTCTTCACGCCCTCGACCTTGAAGCTCCCACCCCATTCGCCCCACTGACCCGACGAAACGCCGTTGCGCATTGAGGCGTCGTACATGGCCTCACCGGGCAGGATGGTCACCTTGATTACGCCTTTTTCCCCGTCCTTCAGGACGCCCGCGTGAACCGCCGCCGTGGCGAGCGCGGAGTCGTCGGTGTAGATGTCGCTGCCCCAGGCGGAGCCGTTGGCGTTGCCGGTCACCTCGAAAAGGAACGTCTTGCCGTTCTGGCCACGAAGGGTGCCAAGGGTGCCGGGATCGGGCATCGCCTTGCCGCCGCCGCGCACGCCCCCACCTTGTCGGACCGCCTTGCCGCGCTCGACCTTGTAGCTGCCGTTCCACACGCCGTAGTCGTTCGTCGTCACGCCATTGGCCATCGAGCCGGTGTAGCCCTGCTCGCCGGCCAGGACCGTCACTTTCACCGCTCCCTTTTCTCCCGCCTTCAGCACGCCGGCATGCACGGCGGCGGCGGCGATTGACGAGTCGTCGGTGTAAATGCCGGTACCCCAGACCGTGCCGGCCCCGGCGTTGCCGGTCACCTCGAAGAGGAAGACCTTGCCATTCTGGCCGCGAAAGTTCGTCATGGTGCCGGGATCGGGCTGAGCGCCGGCGATGCGGCCGGTCTTAAGCTCCTCGGCCGCCTCGGCGATAGCCTTCGCCTGATTGGTTTTGCCCTGCTTCTCGAGGTTCTTCGCCAGGTCTTCCAGTTGAGCGATGAGTTTGTCCTTGCCCGCCTTGACTTCTTCCTGGGCCTTCCGGCTCTCCTCCTCGGCCTTCTTGAGGATTTCCTCGGCCTTTTTGAGGATCGCGTCACTGGTCTTCTCGTGATCCTCGACCAGTTTCTTGGCGTCGGCAGGAAGTTCCTCGTCGGCGAACGCCGGCGCGTTCCAGGCCAGGACGGCCAGCAGACACAGGGGAAGCAAACGACGGACGGTCATGGTCATACTCCTTCATCGAGAAACCCAGGGATCGTTTCGAGAACGTCCCGGAGCCGTTTGAGGGCGCGGATGTAGCGATTGCTGGCGGCCGTCTTCTGCAGTCCCAGCACGGCAGCCGTCTCGTTGTTGCTCAACTCCTCAAAGTGCCGCAGCACCAGCACCTCGCGGTCGATCGGATCGAGCGCATCAAGCGCCTCCTGCAAGCGGAGTTGCATCTCGGCTCGCATGGCCGCCTGAGTCGGCGAGGTCAGCGCGCCGAGGACCTGCTCGGCCAGCGACATCGACGACGCTTCGGGAAACGCTCCACGCTGGAGCGAGACTTCCTGGCCGGCATCGCGCATCTTCGTGCCGAGGTGATGCCGATGCAGGGCGAGTAGTTTCTGTCCCGCCAGCAGCCGCAGCCAGAGGAAGAAGGGCAGCGCCGGATTGGCGGCATACTCCGGCATTCGCCGCGCCAGATCGAGATACGTCTCCTGCAATACGTCGGACGGATCGACGCGGCCCTTGAGGCGACGATCCATGCGGAGGCGAACCATGTGCCGCAGCCGATCGCGATAGCGCGCGAACAACTCGGCGGCGGCTTGTTGCTCGCCGGCGCGGGCGCGTTCGAGCAAGTGATCGGTGTCGCTTGTTGGGCCGCTCATGCTCGCCCCCATCCTGATAACTGCGAGACGAAACCTTCTGTCCACGGCACGAAGACGGATTGATGATGCGGATATCGTAGCAGGTTCGTTTCCGGGATGCACGCACTTCCCGACCCGCGTTGGCTCACCTGCTCTGGAGAACGCGGAGGCGTCCCGGTACAATACACACTCAATCGAGGAGCGAGAGATGACCATATCAAACGTGGCGGCCCCAACGGTGTATGTGTCGAATGACGTCTACAGTTTGGCCGAGGAGCAAGGCGTCAAGGAGTATGTGGAACCGATCGTCGAAATGGCGAAGACCCTCTATCCGGATCCTGTCGTAATGCGCGTTTACGTCACGATCGATCACGAAGCGGAGGATGATATGCGTATACTGGTCGAGTTGAAATCGCACATCGAAATCGGTCCCTATCGGGAAGCGCACCGGCGCTGGTTCGAGGAGCTTCGGCGCATCTGCTCTGCTCCGGGAGCCTGTGTATTTCGGCTTGGCATCTTTGAGGCAGACTGATGGACTTCCGCGATTACCTTACCGTAGCGGCCGCTCTGGCGCAAGGGACAACCGAGGCGGAATGGCGGTCGGCCACGAGCAGAGCATACTATGCGGCTTTTCACGCGGCCGGACAGTTCCTTGCCACCCTGAAATTCGTGCCGCCAAGAGCGGATCGCGCCCATGCCTATCTCTGGATGCGGCTCTCGAACTCAGGCAACTTTGACGTATGTCGAGCGGGAAGCGACTTGAACGGGCTTCGCGGATACAGAAACAACGCGGACTACAATCCTCATTGTCATCACCCGCAGCCGCAGGCGCAGGCGAATGTGGAAATTGCCAGAGAGATTCTGCAGGCTCTCGACGCTGCTTTAACAGAACCAATCCGGACTCAGGTC
>JBBRIK010000665.1:0-4353 GCA_038221045.1 Gemmatales bacterium | reverse complement strand
AGCGAGCGAGTGTTTCTACCATTGCGCCAGCGCATGGAGGAGAGAGGACAGGACACCGAGGAACTGCGGCGTGATCTATTGGCGTTCCGCCGCTCTCATGCCGCCGCCCCCCAGGCGACAGAGGCGATCCGATTCTTGTCGCGATTGCCTTCTCCGCTCGATCGGCTCAAGGCCAGCGACATCCCGGAACGCGAACGCCGCGAGGGCCAGCCGAGTGAGTTGGTGGCCGTGCTGGGCGAGCAGGCGGGACGCGCCAATAAGCTGGTGACGAGTGTTGCCGTCAGCCCCGACGGGAAACAGGTAGCGACCTCATTCTGGGGGGATGGGGACGTGTCGATCTGGGAAGCGGACCTTCGCGTAGGTCGAACCTTATCGAGCGACGGAATTCCCGATTGCCTGGCCTTCTCCTCCGACGGGCGCCTCCTGGCGGCATGTGGGAGGACTGGCCGGCTGCTGCTCTGGGACATGACGGCAACTCCGCCGAAACACAGTTCGGCTGCCGCCTCGAAGGAACAACTCCTGGCCCTTGCCTTCTCGCGGGATGGCCAGACTCTTGTGGCCGGCGGTCTCGATGGGGTGGTGTATCGCTGGGCCGTGGATGGCGACGCTCCTCGCCCCCTGCCGTCGCTCCCGATCCGCGGCGGGGCAGTCCACGCCCTTGCACTTTCTCCCGACGGCAAGCGTCTGGCGCGGGGCGGAGCGGACAAGATCGTGCGCGTGGGGAATCTCGCCGTCGATCCCCCGGTCGAGGAATGGTCGTCGGAAGCCCAGGCCGGTCGCATCTTCTGCCTCGATTGGTCGAGAAGCGGATTGCTGGCGGTCGGGGATGAAGGAGGATTTCTCCACCTCTGGCGCGCTGCTCCTGGAGCGATGCCAGTGCCCGTGGGCAAACCTCTGAAGTGTCCCACAGTAATTACGGACGTCCGATTTGCGCCGGACGAACGGACGCTGGCCTCGAGTGGTTACAGTGGCTACCTTGCGTTGTGGGACGTGAAGACCGAAGGACTGGCCGAACGAAGCCTTCTCGAAGGACATCGATCTCATGTCATGAGAATCGCCTTCAACACCGCGAACAACAGTCTCTACTCGGCAAGCAGCGATCGCACCATCCGGCGCTGGGAGAATCTGGAGGACTCCAAACCTGTCCAACGGACTGTCCAGGAGGGACAACTGGCCGCCATCGAACATTTAACCTTCAGCGCCGATGGGAAACTACTCGCCTCCGGCAGTGTGGACACGACTACCCATGTGTGGGACCTGACCAAACCGGGGCTGCGGGCGGCTCTTCGTCCGGGTGGGGGTGATGGCTGGGCCGCCTTCTCTCCCGACAGCCGGATTCTGGTAATACCCCAGGGCGCGGGGGGGATTCAACTGTGGCAAGTCGAGGCACCCGAGAAGCCGCCTCGGATCAGCGAGGGGTTGGCCGATCGCATCCGCTTCGGCGTTTTCTCCCCCGATGGACACGTCTTGCTTCTTGGAGGCGATAAGGTACTGGCCTTGGCGAGTCCGATCACTGGACGTCCTGTGCGGGGGCTTCCGGGTCTCGCTTTGCCCGTTTCTCACGGGTGCTTCTCTCCGGACGGAAGCCGTGCCGCTGCCTCAAGTGGCTCGACTCTCCTCCGCGATGGTAAGGTCGTCTGGGACCAGGATCGCGTCGTCTTCATGAATAACCAGGTGGCGGTCTGGGACGTGCAGACCGGGCGGAGGTTGAAGCATCACGAGTTCGCCCCGACGGCCGGGGTGGTCGAAGGACTCGCCTTCTCCACGGACGGGAATCACCTGCTCGGCTCGCTCTGGCCGCGCCGGGAGACATGGAAATGGGACCTCGGTGAGATAACGCCGCCTTCCTCCTTCTTGCCGCCCAAACAAACTGGGGCCCTGTTGCAGGTCGAAATCTCACTCGATGGCCGGCTGCTGATCACGGCACATTCAGACGGCCGCTTGCTCTTCTGGGATCCGGACACAAGGCGACAAACACGCGAGATAAACCTGAAACTGCCTCTGAGCAGGATCTCGATCGCTCCCGACAGCCGACACCTCGCCGTCGGCCTGGCCAGCGGCGCGATTTACCTGCTGCGGCTCGAAAAGCCTGAGGCACGGTGAGAACGATTTCCCAGGAATGACCATGTCGATCGCCACTCCCGCCGCCCTGCTGGATCAAGCCGCTGCCCTGCGCCTGCTCGATGAGGAGCAACTGGCGACGGCTCGTTCCCTCGTCGCCGTCGATGCCCGATCCCTGGCGGGCGAGTTGATCCGGCGCGGCTGGCTGACTCCGTTCCAGGTCAATCAACTCTTTCAGGCCAGGGGAGAGGCCCTTTTGATGGGCAGTTACGTCCTGCTGGAGAAGCTCGGCGAGGGCGGCATGGGCGCGGTCTACAAGGCGCGCAACTGGAAGCTCGGCCGCATCGTCGCCCTGAAACTGATCCGCAAGGATCGGCTGAATAGCCCCGACATCGTGCGCCGCTTTCATCGCGAGATCCAGAGCGTCTCCCAGCTCGATCATCCAAATATCGTTCGCGCCCACGATGCCGACAGCGTGAGCGATACGCACTTTCTGGTCATGGAGTATGTCGAGGGGACCGACCTGGCTCAGGTGGTGAAGGAACGCGGACCCTTGCCCGTGACACAGGCATGTCACTGCATCCGTCAGGCGGCGCTGGGCCTGCAACATGCCTTCGAGCGCGGCCTGGTCCATCGCGACATCAAGCCGTCCAACCTGCTTCTGTCGGGGATCGGGGATTGGGCATCGGGCATCGGAAAGCAAGAAACGCTGTCCGATCCCCGACCCTCGACGATCAATGTCCTCGACTTCGGCCTGGCGCGCCTGACCAGCGGCAACGAGGAAGATGGCACGATGACGGCGACCGGCGTCGTCATGGGTACGCCGGACTATATCGCTCCGGAACAGGCTCGGGAAGCGCATGACGTCGATATCCGCGCCGATCTCTACTCGCTCGGCTGCTCCCTCTACTTCCTGCTCACGGGTCAGCCGCCGTTTCCGAAGGGATCGCTCGGCGCGAAACTGCTCAAGCACCAGATGGAGGAGCCGGAGCCTGTCGAACGATTGCGGCCGGACATCCCCGAAAGGGTCGTCCTTGTCGTGCGGAAGCTGATGGCCAAGAGGCCGGAGGATCGCTATCAGACGCCCGCCGAACTGATCCACGCGCTCGACTCGGCCCTGGCCCCTGTAGCGCCCGCCGTGACGGTCAATCCGTTCTCGGAGCTGGATGGCGGCAAGACCATGCCGATTCCCTCTCCCCGCCGCGGACGCCCTGTCTGGCTGCTTGCCCCTATCGCGCTGGCTCTTCTCGGCGGCCTGTTGCTATGGCGGCCCTGGGCGCGCGACGAAGCAGAGAAGAAGCGCCACCGCGAGACGGTGGCGGTCGAGGCGAAGCGAACCTGGCAAGACACGACGACCGATGTGAAGGCCGGCAACATGGTGAGCGTCCGCTGTCAGGGACGCTGGCGGCGTGAGGGGCTGCCCCTGTGCGGCAGCGAGGGCATCGAGACGGCCCCGCGCGGCCGAACGATCGTGCCGGAAGCGCCGGTTCTGTGTCTGCTGGCTCGCATCGGCGATGATCCCGCGCCGCTGGATGCTCGACGGGCCTTCGAGGCGACACGTTCCGGCCGGCTCTACCTGCAAGCGAATGAGGTGGACCTGAGCGAGGCCGAAGGACAGTTGCAGGCCGAGATCGAAGGCGGAGAAGCCGGCAGCGAGGCGCTTGCTGCTCCGCCGTTGCTCGCCATTCAATCGGCGGAGGAGAAGTTTCGTCCTCTTTTCCGGCAGTTTCAGGAGACGCCGGCAAGTCCTCCCCGCTTGCGCGACGACCTCCTGGCCTTCGCCTGGAATCATGGCGGACTGCCGCAGGCAGGACGGGCGTTCGACCTGATTCGTCGTCTTCCGAGTCCGGCGGATCGCCTGAGCGCAACAGCGATCCCTGCCTGGGAGCGAACTCGCGGGGAGGGACAGCCGAAGGAACTCGTCGCCATTCTCGGCGACACGCGCGGCCGGCACTGGGCCGGGATTGACGCGCTCGCGTTCGGATCGAAGGGCGACCTCTACGCAGCCGACCCTCGGGAAGGTCACTTGTCTTGAGCTGTCAGGATGGTGGGATCCATGTGCAGGAGATCGTGGCAGAGACGCGGGGCCGGCGTCTGGTCCAGGGCAAGCCAGGCACTTCTCGATTGCGAGTGTCGCCGGACGGCCGGACGCTGGCGGTCCTGCGCAGTCTCACCACCATCGATTGGATTGACCTGGAGGACGGGACGAGGAAGGCCCGCTGGACGCTGCCCGGAATCGTCCAGGATCTGGCGTTCGCGCCGGACAGCCGTCATCTCGCCCTGGCCTGCGCT
>JBBRIK010000664.1:0-4355 GCA_038221045.1 Gemmatales bacterium | reverse complement strand
AAGCCCAGGGCAACGCCCTGGGTCGCTGAGGTAAGAAGGAACCCAGCCCTGAAAGGGCGCAACAACCGCGTGGCCTGCACGCTGTTGTGCCCTTGCAGGGCTAAATTACCAGCGCCATCCCTGAACCCAGGGCGTTGCCCTGGGCTATCTTGTTTCGCCCCTTCGGGGCAAGTGAGCGGACAGCCGTTTACGCCCAAGGAATTCATGAGTCGTCCGGCCATTCTTCCTCGTCCCTGATCGTTTGGCGCAGTTCAACGCGCGGGGGGTCGTTGATGTTGAGGACCGCGACCGTCGCTCGGCCTGGCTGCGTGCGGTCGACCCGAGATGTGGAACATGGCAGCCGAAGCAGCCGCATCCGGCAGGTGACAATATTCACACTGGCTATTGGCTCGATTCCGGACGAAACGGCGCAGGGACGGTTTCATGGCGCATCCGCAGCGCGCTTCAGCAAGGCGCGGGTCTTCGCTTGCAGGATGGCGATGAAGTCGATGGTGCAGATGCAGGTCTCGTACTCGCGTCGTTCGGCGTCCGTCAGCTTTCCTTCATTGCACTTGCGGGCCAGGGTGTCGGAGCGGGCCTGTGCTTTCGCGTCGAATCGCAGCTTGACCAGCTTCCGCGCGACTTCGGGAGTGAGGATTCGGCCGACAGGGTCGAGGAGGCGGTCCAGTACTGGGATATCGAGGGTTTTCATGCGGGCAGTCTATGCCGAATTGTGAACGACCGGATGCCGCGATCGTGAGCCGCATCCATTTTGGTAACTCAACGCTCCCGTTCCGGATGCTCCCGAACAGCGTGCAACCAGACAATCCGTTCCTGGAACTTTTTCCGCGCGGAACGTTCCCCTCGCCTGCTGAGGCTCAGGGCGTCTCCCAGTCCTCGAGTAGCAGCCTGGGTACGCGGCTGAATTCGGCCTGGTTGTGTGTCACCAGGGTGCAGCCGTGGACGAGGGCGATGGCCGCGATCTGCAGGTCGTAAGGGCCGATGGGCAGACCAAGCGTTTCCAGGTGCCGGCGGATCGCTGCGTACTGCTCCGCTGCCTTGTCGTCGAAAGGCAAGCTCACATAAGGGGGCGAGCAGGGCCTCCACCCTGGCGAGATTGGCTGCCGGTTTCGCACTGCGCAAGCAACCGTAGCGCAGTTCCGCGACCACCACGGAGCAAACGCGGATGTCGCCGGGCTGCTGGGCTTGCAGGCGGGCCACTACCGGAGAGTTCGGCCGGCGGAGAAAGGCAATCCAGGCGTTGGAATCAAGCAGATAGATCATTCCAGGGCCACCGGCTCAGGCAATTCTCCCTGAGGCGGCCGAACGAACGTATCGTCATCGATCGATCCCGCCAGGCTCCAGTAGCCCGCCGGCCAGCCACGGTCCGGAAGCGCGGTTGCGGAGTTGCTTGGTTGGGTCACAATCACCACCTCGAATTCGACGTTCGGCTGGCCAAGGGGAATCCGCAGGGAGAGAACGCCGTCTTTGCCCGTTTTTTCGAGAACGCGAATCGTTTGCATAGTCCGTGATCCTTCCTTCCATTATCTGGACATGATACGGCTCGCGGAAGGCTTCCAGCGCTGGCGTGATGTCGGATCTCTCCAGCAACGAGAGCGTCGCAGCGCGGTGCCGGAGCTTTGGCGGAACAGGCAAGGACGGTGTTGTGTCCTGACCACACCGCCATTGTACCCGAAGGAGTATCGCGGGAAAAAGAAACGGTGGCGCGGACCTGTGGCGTCCCTAACTTGGAAGTGCTAATCGTGTCAGACACATTTTCGGTGTCCATTCGTCGTCATCGTAGATGGCGACGTCTGGCCTCTACTGGGTGTTCCGTCGCTGGTCGTTGACATCTCTGCCTCGGTTACCGGAGCAGCGGGTTCCCTCCAGACGCGGTTTAGCAGTGGAGGCTATGTAAACGCCGTCTCCCCCGTTAGCGAGACACTGGTTATTGCGCGCTGCTCCGCTGGCTTGCTCGTGATACAAAATACCAGCCTTCTTGTTCTCTCGGCAGGTATTGGCCTCCAGCCTCGGCTGCCCCTGCTTGCCCACGACGATGCCAACCTTGTTGCCCGCGCAGGTATTGTTGCGGGCCGTACCCGCCGCGCTGTCGAAGTAGGCGATACCGCTCACCGTGTTCTCTCGACAGGTGTTGGCCTCCAGCGTCGGCTGGGCCTGCTCGCTCACCATGATCCCGACTTCGTTGCCCGTGCAGGTGTTGTTCCGGACCGTGCCCGCGGCGCTGCCGCCGTAGGCGATGCCGCTCAGCTTGTTCTCCCGGCAGGTGTTTGCCTCCACCGTCGGCTGCGCTTGCGCCTCGACGTAGATGCCGCTCTTTTCGTTGCCCGCGCAGGTGTTGTTCCGGGCCGTGCCCCCCGCGCTATCGGAGTAGGCGATGCCGTTCTCCTTGTTCTTCTGGCAGGTGTTGGCGTCCAGGGTCGGCTTGGCTTGCTCCTTCACGGAGATGCCCCAGGAGCCGTTGCCAACCATCTCACAGGCTTCCACCTTCCCTCGAGTCGTCCCCTGTAGCCGAAGGCCGGTTCCCCCACGGCTGTTGGCTTCATCCACCACGCCGCTGGTAAAGCTACAGCGGATCAGAGAAACCTCGCCTTGGTCTACTTCCACAACATTCGCCCAACGGTTGCCTTCGTGAACGAACGCCAGATCGCTAGCGCTGAACAGTCCATCCGCCGAGAACTTCACTACATGCTCTTCTCCGTCGCAGATGATGCGGGTAATGTCCATCCCCTCACCCATCAACATCAGTGCTTTTGTCAGGGTTAGGGGGGCGGCTGACCGGTGAATTCCCGCCACGAGCCCGATCCTGGCTCCTGCTGGTGATTTGGCGACCGCCTCCTCCAGAGTCCGATAGTCACCCCGGCCCGACGGATCCACCCGCCAGATCTTCCCTATCGTAGGCGGCCCGGCTCCCTTGGAGGGGACCGGGGCGTGTTGGTGCTCGGAGGCGGTTTCCTCGGCCGCACGCTGGGCCTGGCGCCACTGCTCCCGGACATGGTTAACGATGGCAGTGGCCTGGTCCTTGGGAAGCCGATAGCGCCGGCACAGTTCCCCGGCCTCGGCGTTGTCGGCTTTGGTCGGCTTGCCCTGGCTGCGCTCGAAGATCCCCCGCACGAATTCCGTCAGCTTCGCCGCGCCCTCCTGCTGCAAGCGAGCCAGTTTCTGCAGCTCTTCCTCGGGCTCCGCGGCGTCCTGGTGGCGTTTGGACGCCTCCAGCGCCTCCAGTTCCTGCAGCACGGCAGCGAAAGTGGGCGGCCGGCGCTGCACCGGCGTGGCAGTACAGCGCTCCAGCAGACGGGCCAGTGGCTGGAACTCCGACGGCAGCTCGGCCCAGTCCCAGGTCTTCGGGTCCGTTGTCTGGAACAGCGCCTCGCAGCAGGTCTTGCCGAAGGTGTAGACGTCAGAGTACGGGCCGATTGGGACGCCGGGCAACTCCCCTTTCTGCTCCGGAGGAGCGTACTTCAACGTGCCGGCGAAGCTCTGCTCCTGCACTGACCGCCGCCCCGGAGGGTTGGCGACGCTGGTACTGATTGCCTGCTGCCGCACCGCCAGGCCGAAGTCGATGATCTTCACTTCCCAGCCAGCCTCGGTCTTGCGCACCAGCACGTTGTCCGGCTTCAGGTCGCGGTGCAGCACCCTCGCCTGGTGCGCCTGCTGCATGCCGGCAGCGATTTGCCGTGCCACGGCCAGCAAGTCCGCGGGAAGCAGCACGCCGTGCTGGTCGAGGTGGGCCTGTAGGCTGGCACCGGGAAAGTATTCCATCACGATGTACGGCCGGGTGCGGTCTGAATCGGCATAGTCCCAGTATTTCACGCCGATGAGGGCAGGGTGTTTCAAGTCGCCCAGCGTCTGGGCCTCGACAAAGACCTCGTCGATGCTGCGGGCCAGGTCAGCAGTGTACAGGCCCTTGACGGCCACCTCCTGATTGCGACTGAATAGATCGCGGCAGTGGAAGACGGCGCCAAACCCACCGGCGCCGAGGATGCATTGCGGCTGGTAGCGGCGCAGCGGAAACGGCTCAACGCGCGCCCGGTCAAGCTCCGCGGCCCATAGCAGCGCCTGCAAGGCGTCAGCCCACTGGCCCTGCTCGCAAGCATCGCGGTAGGCCTTGAAGTGCGCTTCAGCCTCCTGAGCCCGATTCTGCGCGTGGGCGGCAGCCCGGGCGGCGTCGCCATGACTTTCACGCGCCTGCCCGAACTCGCCGGTCGCGGCCAAGCTATCGGCCAGCAGCATCAGGTCGTCGGCGTTGGCGGCGGTGCGTGCGGTGTTGGCAGGGGTAGGGCGTGCGAGCAGTTCGGTGGAAGGGATCAACAGCGTGCTGCGGATGCAGCAATCGCGTCACCGCCGTCTGACGCAGG
>JBBRIK010000663.1:0-4358 GCA_038221045.1 Gemmatales bacterium | reverse complement strand
CATCGGCGGCAAGTTGATCACCGTTGATCTGGAAAGTCGTGAGATCGATTATCTCTATTTCGATCTGCCGGATGAGCTGCGCGCCGAGACGCCTGCCGAGGTGACGGATGTCGTCCAGTTGAAGTGGGACAAGCGGCAGATGGGACACTACGGACCCAACCAGCCTGCCTACAGGCAGACCTGTGAGATGATGGTCAAGGACAGTAAGACCGGAGCCCTGCTGCATCACATGATGTACGAGGGATCCGACCCGCCGAAGTCGGTCAAGTCGAGCGCCTCTCAGGGAATGGGCAATAAGCCGACCGACAAGATCGTCGATTACTTGAAAAGTCTGCCGCGCAAGTGAGAGCGGCCATGAGCGATAATCCCTTCCGCAAGTTGCCCTCGGTCACCCTCATTCTCCAGGCGCGCTCGGTCGCCGGTCTGGAGACGGAGTACCCGCGCGAGCAGATCGTCGTCGCCATCAACGCGGAACTGGCCGAACTTCGCAAGCGGCTAAGCGCCGGCGAAGAACTGGACGGGCGGCTCGATGCGGAGGCCGTAGCAGCAGCAGCGACAGCGCGGCTGCGGCGCGACCTTCGGCCCAGGCTCCGCCGCGTCATCAACGCCACCGGTATCGTTTTGCATACTAACCTCGGCCGCGCGCCCCTCTCCGCGTCGGTGGTGCAGGCCGTCGCCGATGCTGCGTCCGGGTATCTCAACCTCGAACTCGATCTCGACAGCGGCAAACGCTCCTCGCGTCAGGATCCGATCCGCGAGTGGGTCAAGACGCTGACCGGAGCGGAGGCGGCGACGGCGGTCAACAATAACGCAGCGGCGACGGTGATCGTGCTGCGGGCCGTGTGCGCGGGCAAGGAGGTGATTGTCTCGCGCGGACAACTGATCGAAATCGGCGGCAGTTTCCGCATTCCCGAGATCATGGCCGTTAGCGGAGCGATCCTGCGCGAGGTGGGGGCGACGAACATCACACGCATCGCGGACTACAGCAAGGCCATCGGCCCGAATACGGGCGCGTTGATGCAGGTCCACACCAGCAATTATCGCGTGAGCGGCTTCACGAAATCGGTCGCGCTTGCCGACCTCGTCGAACTGGGCAAGAAGCACAACCTGCCCGTCATCGACGACGTTGGCTCCGGGGCGATGCTGGACTTCAACCGTTTCGGCTTCACGGGCGAGCCGGTGGTGAGCGAGAGCATTCGCGCGGGCGTCGATCTGGTGCTGTTTAGCGGCGACAAACTGCTCGGCGGACCGCAAGCAGGCATCATCGCGGGACGAGCGGAGTTGATCCAGAAGATTGAGAAAGACCCGCTGATGCGAGCGTTTCGGCTCGACAAGATGACGCTGGCCGCCCTCGAAGCGACGCTGCGGTTGTATCTGGACGAGGAGCGGGCGCTGCGCGAAGTGCCGACGCTGCGAATGCTGTTGCTGACCAGAGAGCAGTTGCGGCCGCGCGCGGAGGCGCTGGCAAGCCGTCTGCGGGAAATGTCGGGATTTAAGAGCGTGTCGGTTCTTGACGAGGTGGCGTATGTCGGCGGCGGTTCGCTGCCGGATCAGGCGATGCCGACCGTCGTTGTGGCGCTTGAGCCGGCAACACTGAGCGATACGGACCTGGCATCTCGGCTGCGAACGGGAACGCCTGCGGTGATGGGCCGGCTGAATGAGGGCAAGTTACTGCTCGATTTGCGGACGGTGTTCGGCGAACAGGAAGAGGCGCTGGTCGAGGCGGTGCGGGACGCCTTGTGAGAAGTGATGGGGCAATCCTTTCGGCCGCTTGCGGCGTAGCGGGCAGTTGCGAAGCCGCAAGCGGCAAGGACTGCCCTGGACGCAACCGCAGCATAACTGCCTCCTACGCTTCTTGATGTTGCAACAGCCAAAATGCTTTTGTGCTCGCTCAATCTTCCTCCGTTTGGCCGTGTCGCCTGCCTGCTCGTTCTTCCCACTCTCCTGTGCTTTCGTCATGCCCCGTCTCGTGGATCAAAGTAGGGGAAGACGCTTCGATCCGCCTGTCACTTTCGCAACGGCTGCGCCGGACGCAGCCGCAGCGTGAACGATACCTGTCCTGGTACTGTACCCTGCGTCAGCTCCAGACGATCGAGCAGGCTCAAGGCTGTGCTGACGCTGTCCAGTTGCTGGGCCAACTGCTGATGCGACTCCGCGAAAGCGGACGCCAACGGCTCACGCCGGTCCTTCAAATACTGACGCAGACTGCTCAGCGACACTCGCATCAGCGGCACCTCGGTGCCGCTCTTGAACGGCCGCGCTGGGGCGGCGAAGCGGCGGAACGTCTCCGGCGTGCTGGCGATGACGAGGTAGCCGTCGCACAGCCCGAAGCCCGGCTGCAAGCCCATCGTTTGACCTGTCGCGCTGCCCAGATACTCGATTTCCAGACGATCCTGATTGAGCTTCTTCCACACCAGAGGATCCTTGCGCATCTTGTTGTAAGCCTGGACCATCCCGCCCGCCTGGAACTTGAGGATGTCCACCAGCGCTCGATCGACTGGGGTCGTGTTGTCTCCCGCCGCGACACGCAGCGCGAAGAGCATCGACGGAATCCACGCTTTCTCGCCGCGCGACGGCGCGGTCACGCACACGCCCCAGTCGGGACCGACATGAGGCAGCACTTGCTTGACGAGGTCCTTGTCGCCCACGAAGGCGACCACGCCGCGCGTCAGATTCTCGCGCATCGACTCGAACGCTTCCTTCGTCTGGAAGGCCCCCAGAAAAGTGAACAGACTCGATGCCGGCGAGCGGGCGGCCACCGCCAGCAATGAATCCTCCGGAAACCGCCCCCACAAATCGGCGAGAGACGACGTATCGTCGAGGAAGCGGCGGACGGCAGGGGGCAGCGCTTCGGGCCGGCCTCGCAGCGCCAGCCCCATTTCGAGATCGCGCGTCAGCGACAGCGTCACGGCGGCGGCGTCAAGGGCCTTCCAACAGGCGTGGAACGTCTTCAGGAACACCTTGTCGCCCAGCGCGGCCTTGTCCATGCGGGACGCCAGTTCGGCGTCGAAGGCGCGGGGATTGAGCCAGAGCGAGAGCAGCGCCCTGTCCGCCCCCAGTTGACGCAGGGATTGACTCAGAGCGGACTCGCGCGTCGCCGGCGTGTTCTTCTCCAGGGCCAGCGCCTCGCGCAGCATCGCCTCCTGACCGGAGAAGATCAGGACCGGGCCGCGCAGGTAGAGGAAGCTCACCTCGTCGCCCTCGGTGCGGCGTTGATACTTGAAGCCGTCGTGTTCGACCTCGACCACTTCCTTCAGCTTCCCGGCATTTTTCAGCAGTTTGTTGAGGCGTTCGACGAGTTCGGCCAGCGGTTTGCCCTCACGGGCGCGGAGCAGCACCAGGTTCTGCTCCAGTTCGGGCTTGCCGGGCGGTCCCTGACGATAGGCGAAGACGATCGACTCGCCGAGGACGTCGTCGCGGATGCGGTCGAGGCTCATTCCGAGCGTATCCTGGAGAAATTTCTCGACCTTGAGCAGGTTCTCCAGTTCGGGGGACGCCTTCAGGGCCTTGCCCAGGTCGGATTGACGCAGCTGGTCGGCGAAGGGCGATTTCGCCAGGGCGTCCAGGTGCGTTCGCAGATCGCGTATGGTCAAACAGAAAGTGACGTCGGCGGGGACGTACCGAAGCAACTCTTCCGCGGGGGCCGCGGACGCAGGCGGCGCAATGAGGCCAACGGCGCAAAGGCAGCAGAGAAGGAGAGACGGCGATTTCATGAGAGATAGCCCCTTGCGGATCACATTCCGGGCTTGTTGCGCGAGCCGCCAGGCGATAGGTCGCGGACGAACAGAGCGAAGGCGCGGCGAGCCGAACCCGTCACCGGCTCCAGGCTCACGGTCATTGCCTGACTCGCCTCGCGGAGCGGCCGCACCATCGGCTCCAACGGCGACTCATCCTCCGCCGGCAGTTTGGAGCCATCTATCGCCGGGAACAGTTGCAGCGTGCTGCCGACCGCGTCGCCAACCTGACGGCGAGCGCGCTCGACGGCTGCGGAGCCGGCGTCCACGACGGTCCTTCGCAGCGAATGCGCCGTCTCGATCGTCACGACGACCTTCGGCTCTGTCTTGCGCGCGGGGGCTGGTCCGTACTCCGACACGAACAGCACGACGAGGATACTCGCGGCGAGAGCGACGAGCCGGCCCGTCACCTGCTGGCTACGCTGCCGGCGTTTGCGGTCGAACAGCACGGCGGAGACGACGCGATCGGTCAGTTCGGGGGCCGGCTCCGGGCGCGGCATCAGTTCGAGTCCCTTGCGCAGGGCGAGGGCCGACTCGTAGAGTTCGCGGCAGGGGGGACAGGCGATGAGGTGTTCGACGAGGACGGTATCGGGTTCCGCGCCGTCGAGGACTTCTTGAAGCCAT
>JBBRIK010000662.1:0-4360 GCA_038221045.1 Gemmatales bacterium | reverse complement strand
AGTAGGTGACAGGGCGGAGCGAGGCGAAGAGTTCGGGTTCGACGACGGGGCGCTTGATGAAGAGCGCGTCGTAGAGGTTCATCTGGAAGCTGATCGGACGGCCTGAGATCAATGCCATGCGGACGCCGTTCCAGTCCTCGTCGGTCTGATTCTCAACCACTGCCCAACCCTGCAAATACGGCTTTTTCTCTTCCGCCTTCTTCTCTTCCTTCTCGGCTTTCACTTCGTCCTTCTTCGCGGTCAGCGTGGGCAGCACGAGACGATAGCTGGTCTTCCAGACGGGGTTCTCGATGACGTAGCCAACCTTGACGTTACGCTTGCCCTGTCCGGCGAAGTGCATGCTCACGGCCTTCTTCTGCGAATCATGGCCCTGAGCCAGCGTTTCGAGCGCCTTGCGGAACTCGCTCTCCATGATCGCATTGAGGAAACGCACCCGCTGCACTTCGGCCAACTTGACGGAACGCATGCCGTCGGCGCACCACAGGTTGAGGCATTCGACGTCAACGACGTCCTTGCCGGCGGCGACCTTCTTGTTCTCCACGCCGACGATGCTGCCGGTCATGGTGCCGGGCTGCGTCGCGTTGGCCTGCTGAAGAGTGACTTCGACCTTCTCGCCGCGCGCCTGGTTGATGATGGCGCTGAAACTCGGATTGCTCGCCAGATTGATGGCGAAGCTTTGCAGGGTGCGCTCGACGGGGACATTGGAGTCGTAGGTGACGGCGTTGATCTGTCCGCCGTCCACGTCGCGGAGGGTCATCGACTTGATGAGGTCGTTGATGTCCTGGGTGGGGAAACTCAGGTCGATGCGTTGGGTGCCCTCGACGGTCCCCTCGCGTTGGAAGTAGCCGACGCCTGAGGAGAACAGGACCACCTGACCGATGGGCAGTTGCGCCGCCGTCGGCGACTTCGACGCTTCCTTCTTCGCTTCTTCCGCGTGGTTGGTGGACAGGAAGCCCGGTGCCATCATCACGACGCCCGCCAGGACCACCACACCGGCCAGCGCGGCCTTCAACCAGCTTCGCCTCATCATTGCGATCTCCTTGCACCCCGAAACAAAGATAGACACGATCGGTTGCCTTCTAGACGATTCAGCCCCCTCGATGGATTGCTCAAGGAGTATGGCAGAACATGAGGGATTCTTGGAGCTTCTTGTCTTTTTTCTTGCGATTCTCTCCTTCACCATTGTAGTGTACATTAGTCCATATATCGACCTACAGAGAAGGGAGAACATGATGGCTGCTCATGAGGCCGCCTCGGAGTCGCCGCGACTGTTGACGGCCCAGGAAGTGGCCCATCGTCTGAAGATCGGCGTCAAGACGCTCTATCGGCTCACTCGCGCCGGTGTGGTCCCAGAGCCGCTCCGGTTGAGCCGTAAGCTGCTGCGCTGGCGCGAGGAGGACATCGAGCGCTGGCTGAAAGAACGCCCGCGGGAGGATGCGGGATGAGTGAGCATTCCATCCTGAGCGCTGCTCTCGATCCCGCACGCATCCTTCTCGCTCAGAACATGACGCCTGATGCCTGGCAGCGCGAGTTGCTCGTGTCGTCGTCGCCGCGCGTGCTGCTGAATTGTTCGCGCGGGGCCGGCAAATCGCGGGTGTCGTCTGCCCTTGCCCTGCACACCGCTCTCTTTCAGCCCGGCAGTCTGGTGTTGCTGCTGTCGCGCGCCCTGCGTCAGGCGACCGAGTTGCTGCGCTACGTCAAGCAGGGCTGGCGCGCCCTGGGCCGGCCTCTCTCGGCGAGGAAGCACAACGAGACGCACCTGGAGCTGGCCAATGGCAGCCGGGTGCTGTCGCTGCCGGGACGCGAGGAGACCATCCGGGCGTTTCAGGGCGTCAACCTCATTCTGATCGACGAGGCGGCCCGCGTGCCGGACGACCTGTACTACTCCGTCCGGCCGATGCTCAACGTGTCGCATGGCCGGCTGATGTGTCTCTCGACTCCATTCGGAGCGCGTGGCTTCTTCTGGAAGGAATGGCACGACGAGCGCGCCGACTGGAATCGCGTCCGCATCACCTGGCGCGATTGCCCGCGCATCGCTCCCGAAGCGATCGAGGATGAGCGGCGCGCGATGGGCGATATCTGGGTGGCGCAGGAGTACGAGGGATCGTTCGTCGCAATGGAGGGTGTGGTGTATCCGGACTTCGACAGGGCGGTCGTCGAAGGCGGGACGTTGCCGGCGGGCCGATCGGTCGGCGGCCTTGACTTCGGCTGGCGCAACCCTTTCGCGGCCCTGTGGGGCGCGCTCGACGACGAGGACGTTCTCTGGATCGGCGGGGAACGCTATGGAAGTCAAATTCCATTGCATCAGCACGCGCTGGCGCTGAAGGGCCACAATCCGACGACATGGTATGCGGACCCATCGGGGCGAACGGAGATCGAGGAACTGAGAGCGGCGGGGCTGACCGTGCTGCCGGGGACGAATGATATCCGCCTGGGCATCGCGGCCGTGAACGCCCGGCTGAACACGGGCCGGCTCAAGGTGCTGAAAGGCACCTGTCCCAATCTGCTGCGCGAGGCCCGGCTCTATCGCTATCCGACGGTCCAGGAACGCCACGGCGAGACAGAGCTGCCGATGGACGCCAACAATCATGCGCTGGCGGCGCTGCGCTATCTCGTGTCGAAGCTCGACGCTCGCTTCCTGGGGCGGTTGCGCCAGCGCGGCACGACGGCCACCGTGCAGGCGGATCGCGAAGAACTGTGGACGAAGATCGAGGGGCGTTGAGCATTCATTCTTGCCGCTTGCGGCTTAGCGGAGTTGAAGACCGCTACGCCGCAAGCGGCAAGAAGCGCAAGAGACGAGGAGAATATCATGGCTTCGCTTCTTCATCGAGTGGCGATGTGGCTGGCCCGCAAGACGGCGCCCGAGGCGATTCGACTGATCGGTTCGGATCGGCCCTCCTTCATCGACGCCTATCGGCGCGTGCGCGCGCCGACCGCTCTCGATCTGCTTGGCGAACTGAAGAACACGGCCTATGCCTGCGCCACCCTCAACGCCTCGGTCTGCGCCTCGTATCCGCCTCGACTCTACGTCAGCTCGCTTCCCGGCGATCCGGAGCCGCGTTGTCTCACGCGCCGGCTCGCTCCTGGCGAACGCAAGGCCCTCGCCACGCGCCTCGGACAGAAGATGACCGAACACGTCGAGGAGGTCGTCGAGCATCCCTTGCTGACGCTCCTGCGCGCCGTCAATCCGACGCACAATGCCCACGATCTCTGGGAACTCACCACTCTCTATCAGGAGGTGCATGGAAGCGCTTACTGGTATCTGTCGTCGGGACCGCTGGGAGTGCCGGAGTCGATCTGGGTGTTGCCGAGCCAGCACGTTCAGGCGATTCACGAGGAGAATTCAACCGAACTGGTCGATGCCTACGAGGTGAGAACGCAAGCGGGAGTGAAGCGCCTCGCGCCGTCGGAGGTGATCCACTTTCGCTATCCCGATCCGCGCGATCCGTACGGGCCGGGCCTGTCGCCGTTGCGCGCCTCCTACGAGCATGTCTCGCTGGCGTCGGAGTTCCTGGCCTACAAGCGCGGCGTCTGGTCCAACAATGCGCTGCCGAGCGTCATCATCAGTCCGGGCGAGATGATCTCGCCGGAGGAGCGCGACCGATTGGAGACGGCGTGGATGCAGAAATTCGCGCGCGGGGGCAATGGACGGGTGCTGGTGGCGGAGTCGCGTCTGAGCGTCGATCTGGTCAACCCGGCAATGGGCGATCTGGCGGCGCTGGCCGAGGCGGGCGCGACCAAGGACGAGATCGCGAATGCCTTCGGCGTGCCGCTGGCTTTTCTGACGACGGAGACGAACCTGGCGAACCTGCAAGCCGCGATGCAGCAGCACTCATCTCTGACGATCCGTCCTCGCCTGCGGCGGCGCGACGAGAAGATCAACGAGCAGTTGATTCCGCTGTACGATCCGACGAATCGTCTGTTCGTGGCCAGCGACGATCCCACGGAAGTCAACCAGGAGCAGCAGTTGCAGCAGCAGGACCTGGACCTGAAATGGGGTGTGCGGACGATCAACGAGGTGCGCGCGGAGCGAGGCTTGCCTCCGGTCGAGTGGGGCGACAAACCGTGGCGGCCGGGACCCCTGGCGCCGCGCGACTTCTCCCAGCGCGAGCAGTAGCGAAGTCGTTCTCCGCCCGTTTGCGGCTTGGCGAGGAGTCCGCTAAGCCGCAAGCGGCAAGAAAGCGGGAAGATATATCGCCGTCGGTCCTAAGATGGACGCCAGAGACGCGCCTCCTCGCGTCGCGGCTCAACCCGCAAGGATCTCTTGTGTCGCAGAAAAAGAAACGCCATCAGCTGGACCCCCAGACCACGACCGTCCTCCCAGCGGAACCGGCCTCGACGGCTCCAGAGAACCTTCGCC
>JBBRIK010000661.1:0-4363 GCA_038221045.1 Gemmatales bacterium | reverse complement strand
CCCCTGAACCGCCACGGGGCCGACCAGAGGAAGGACGACTGTCCCATCCTCCTGCACCACCAGGGGGTAACCCAGGGCTGGCGGCAAGCGGCGCTGGTCCCGGACCTGAACGAGGGGAGCGATATGGGTCGGCAGCGGCTGGTTCTTGTCTCCCAGGAACCCCTCGACATAGACGCCCAGCACATCGCCCGGGGCGAGCTGGTACGTCGCGGGCCGCGGCTGGCCGAGAAGCGTCAGCGGGATCGTTTGCTCTCCATCGACCGGCACCGCCAGAAACTCCGGCGGCACGTGCCGCACCGGGACGGCGTCGGCGACGGGGTTGGTCAGTGCCGCGCAACCGGGCGCGCCAACGAAGAGGGCGACGCCGAGCAGCAGCGCGGACCTTTGGCGCCTGTTCGCGAATATCGGCGCGTTGTGCGAGCAGCTGTGCATGACTTCATCCCACGGTCGTTAGGCCGGATTATTCACCGCAGAGAACCCTGAGGGACGCAAAGTGAATACCAGAAAGAGTTAGTGGGTCCGTTTGCCGCTTAGCGGGACATGACCGCTAAGAGTCTGTCTCATAAGGTGTCGTTTCTCACGAGCCGCGACCGTTAGGGAGCGTTTTTTGCGGCATGTCCCCAGCGCTCCCTAACGGTCGCGGCTCGTAGAACCTACTTCTGGGACAGGCTCTAAGCCGCAAGCGGCAAACCTGCGCAACTCGGAGACCACTTCTGTTGTTCGTTTTCCTCTGCGATCCTCTGCGTTCTCTGCGGTGAATAATCCTGGTGAGGCCGTCCCTATTTTTGCGGAGTTTCGTGGTACCACTTCAGTAAGGCGCCGACGTCCACCAGGGTGGCGTCATCGACTTCGAGCGACTCGGTGTCCGGCCCCATGATGATCAGGAGCGTATGCTGCCCGCCCACGTTGCGATGCGCCTGTTTCTTGCTCAGGATGGTTTTCATCATCTCGTGGCAGGAGCGCACGCCCATGCAGGTCGTGAGGACACCCCCTTCGGGAGTAGGGAAAATGATCCGGCAGACGCCCGTATCGCTCCGCGCCGGTGTCTGTGCCGACACCGCCGTCACGGTCGGGCGGGACGCCGACTCCGACTTGCTGCTGGGCGAGGTTGTCCGCGGCGGTGGCAAGACTTCTGGGAGCGGTGACACGACCGGGTACGCGGGCGTATCGGCGCGCGGAGTCCTGAACACGGGGGCCGGCGCTGGTAGGGACGAGGGGCCTGTCACCCACTGGCGCTGGCCGCCTTCCCGCGCCGCGGCAGCGCCGTGGCGAAACCCGGCGAACCAGTCTTGGACGGCCTGATAGCCCTGGGGCGTCTGGTAACGGAGGGTACGGTACGATTTCGGAGGGAGCGGGGGCGGTTCACCATCTCCCCCCTGATACACGAAGTCCGCAAACCCCGTCTTGAACCCTTCGCCGTAGTCCTCGGAATACCCGCGATTCTCGCTATGCTTGCACACCTTCGCCCAGGCCTCCTCGGCCCAGAGTTCGTTGCGCCGTCGCTCCGAGCAGTCGTCGCAGAACTCCGTTACGCGATTCGTCATGAGACAGGTCGCATTCTGGACCAGGGAACAACCCGCACCGAGCAGGCCAAGCCCGATGCCGAGGAGCGCGAAACTCACCCGCATAGGCCGGCCCTCCTCGCCAAAAGGCCAATGACAACGCAACACGGGCGGACCAGATGCGACCACCTTCGCAGCGGTCGCTCCGCGGCCGAGTCTTGACAGAATATGGTGAACAGGAAGCGGGTATTAGTCGAACCGCGCAACCGCGTCAAGGCGGACTCGCGCACTCAGACTTGGCTCTGCCAATTGCTGTAAAGGGCGCATCTTATCGGAAACGCCGACGATAGCGTTTGTTAAGAAATCGTAGCGCTTCGCTAATTAACTCATTCCTATTTTTTCTGAAACAGATCCGAGTTCAAGAAAACTAATGGCGTGTTGTACATAAAATCATTGCGAAGAGGGCTTTTCAATGAAACTCACGAAATTGGCAAGATGGTGAAAATAGGCAGCTACCCAAGTCAGCCATTTTGACGGAAAGCCGAATTTCATTGCAAAGCCTTGCGAAGAGTGTCGGGCTGTCCCCTTTGGTTTCCTTTCGCGTCGATGCTAAGCCTATATCTCAATTGAGCAAGAACTCACTGACTTCTCCACGTGCCGACGAGAAATCCTCCTTCTCTCACGCGATGACCCCTCGTGAGAGCATGGAAGCACGTCTTGTTGCCCCTGTGCTAGCAACGCGAGAAAACGGCAAAAAAGGCCGTGCTCTGACACAAGTGTGGGAAAAACGGTGTCTTCTGATGAACTGTTTTGAATACTTTCACTTTCTACGAACGATTCCTGATGCAGATCCAGCGAGGTTGGAGAAATAATGCTACCAATGAGATGATACGCGTTCTGGTCGTGTTGATGAATCGAGAGAAAGTCGGAGTGGCCGACTCTTCCTCGGTGCGGCACGCATATTGCGTCGAAACGGTTTTCTTCAAAGGAAACCTGCCTCTCGCAAACCGACCTGAGAGCATTCCTGGAAAAACTGCGGGGCAACGTCCAAGCAGTTCCCTCCGGGGCGACACCCACGGTTTTACAACTATTGGTACAAGCTATGGAAGCGACCAGCCCCCTACGCGAGGCCTGGCATGTACTCTATCGGCACAAGCGGAAGATGACGCTTTTCTTCCTGCTGGTGATGGCTGCCACTACGGTCTACATCGTCCTCAGCCCGCGCGCGTACCGTTCTCAGGCCAAACTGCTGCTCCGCCTCGGGCGCGAGAACGTCACTCTCGATCCGACCGCGACGTTCGGCCAAGCTCCCATGGTCGTCGTTCCTCAATCGCGCGAGAACGAAATCAACTCGGCCATCGAGGTTCTCAAGAGTCGGCCTCTCATCGAACAGGTTGTGGACAGCGTAGGCCCCCGAGTCATTCTCGGCCAAGAACCTCTGCAGGAAACCGCCGCTTCGCCTCAGGCGAGAGACGGTATCGTTGTGGAGGAGGTCGCGAAAAGCTCCGGCAAAGACTCTCCCGCGCGCTCGACCGACCGTGAAGAAGCGATACGAATGGTCTTGAAGGTACTCGAAGTGGAGGCTGTCAAACGCTCGGACATCATCCTCCTTACCTACGATGGCTCCAGCCCGGAATTGTCGCGCGCGGTCGTGTCCCGTCTCACCGATTTCTACCTCGAAAGGCACCTCACTCTGAACCGAACACCGGGGGCGCACCAGTTCCTCGGGGACCAAGCGGCGCGTCTGCGAGCCCAGTTGAGCCGATCGGAGGAGCAGTTGCGTGATCTGAAAAACGAGACGGGGGTTACCGCCCCGGAAGCTCAGCGGCAGCTGCTCATTACCCGGATCGGCCGGCTCGAGGACGAACTCGCGCAGGCGGCCACGGCACTGTCCGCCTCTGAAGCCGAGGTGCGCGTCTTCAAGGAACGACTGGTTTCCTTGCCGCCGACACAGGAGACCGGACGGACGAAGGGCTTGCCCAACTTGGCGGCGGACGGGATGCGCGGGCAGTTGTACACCCTGGAACTGAAGGAGCAAGAACTGCTCGCCAAGCACCCCGAACGGCACCCGGACGTACAGTTGACCCGCCAGCAGGTTGCTGCCGCCAAGCTCATCCTCGCCCGAGAGGAGGGGGAGCGCGAGCAGGTCACAACCGGCCCGAACCGGCTCCATGAGGAAGTACAGGCGGCGCTGCTGCGGCAGGAACCGGTCGTCGCTTCCCTCCGTGCGCGAACCGCGGCGCTGGGCGGGCAGCTAGCCGGTGAACGTGATCGGATGAAGTCCCTGAACGATAACCATCTGCGGATCGCCCGCCTCCAGCGCGAAGTCGAACTGCAAGAGAGCGATTACCGCAAATACGCCGGCAGCCTCGAGCAGACGCAGATCGACCGCGCGCTGGAACAGGGGAAAATCTCCAATGTTCACGTCGTTCAGCCGGCTACCTGTGATCTCAAACCTGTGCGCCCGCGGGTAGTGCTCACTCTGGGACTGGGGTTAGTGCTGGCAATGGCCGGGGCCATCGGCTTGGCCATGCTGGCGGAGAAGCAGAGCCGGCCGCTCGATCAACGGGGAAACGTTGATAGCGCACTCCCCGCGTCCTGACACGCCGCCGGCGAGTGCCTCTGCCGGCAGACTAATTCGCCTGACCAAACCTCCATCCGTGATTCGTTGACCTATACTTGTGAAGTTTCAGTGGCGCTGGACGAGGGGATCGATCAGCCCAGGGCGAACGCACGACGAATACCTTGACACATAAGGAGTTATGGAAACACCGGCTAAATTCGGAAAAAAAAGACTCGAACTTGAGGATCATGACATCGCCTTGTCACTCAGTGACATGACATTGTCAGTGCCGTTTTTT
>JBBRIK010000660.1:0-4365 GCA_038221045.1 Gemmatales bacterium | reverse complement strand
AGCATCAACAGCCGCAGGGCTGTCGAGCAGATTCGGCCGCCGGTCTTCTCGCGCGCATCGACCGGGTCCCAGGTGCCGGCCATCGAGCCTTTCGCAATCTGCGTGTTCACCAGCATGTCGCGCATCTTCTCGTTCCACGCTTTCCAGTACTTCCCCTGCATGTGGTACATCACCTGCGTGGCATGATACCAGTAGTAGGACGTATCGACGTTGCGCTGCGGCAAGTTCTTGAGCAGGTACTCGGCACCGGTCTGAAGGCGCGGATCGCTCCGTTTGGCCCCCATCAGTTGCAGGCATAATAACCCCTGGGCCGTCATCGCTGGCGTGGCCGCCGGACCCTGGTAACCGAACATTCCGCCGCCCGGCGCTTCCACCGACTTCAACCAGCGTTTCGCCCCTTCCAGCGCCTGCGGCGGCACCGACAGGCCGGCCATTTGTCCACTCTTGAGGGCCATCACCTGCCAGCCGAGGACCGAGGTGTCGCCCGGCGTGTTGGGCTGATAGCGCCAGCCGCCGGTCCCCGCGTGCTGTCCCTTGACGATGAAATCGAGGGCCTTCTGCGCCGGGACGCGAAACTGCGCGTCCTGCGTCATGCCGTGGACCTCGCACAGGGCGATGGCCGCGAGAGCATGACCGTACATCTGTTTTGAATCACCCTGGCTCAGCCAGCCGCCATCGACCCGCTGCTGCTCCACCAGCCAGCGCAGAGCGCGAGCCACCGTCTGCTGGTGCTTGCCGGTCTTGTGCGTGTGGCCGGCCGCCAGGAAGGGCAGGAGCGCCAGGCCGGTCCCCGCCGTGTCGGACGCCACCGAGGCTGCTGCCGTGCATTGCGGGTGCTTGCAGTTGGCCTGGAAGCCATTCAGGCTCCAACTGCCGTTGCGGTTCTGGTGGGCCGCCAGCCAGTCGAGGCCGCGTTCAACCGCTGCTTCCGATTCCTTCGTCCCGCCGAGCGCATCAATCGCCTCTTTGCGCACATCTCCCTGCCGCAAGAGATAAGCCCCCGGATCGCCGCCCTTATCGTCGGCAATGGCCACGCGAATCCCGCGAGCCGGTGCGCGACCCGGCAATGCCGCCAGGGGGGTGACCTGCGGTGCGTCTCCATCCACACGGGGTCGCATTGTCTCGACCACCTTCTCGACACGAGGCGGCGCGGG
The DNA here is from genome assembly GCA_038221045.1 of Gemmatales bacterium. GTDB lineage: Bacteria > Planctomycetota > Planctomycetia > Gemmatales > Gemmataceae > JBBRIK01. The sequence continues at coordinate 3,211 of JBBRIK010000660.1, read as the reverse complement.
GGCGCGCGGGGCCACTCGATCGGCCGGCGTCGGCCCCTCGGCGACACCCTCACGGCGGCTGACGATGACCGGGGCGGCTTGCGGGTTCACACTCTTCGGATCGACAGTCGGCTGAGCGGCAACCTCGATCTTCTCATTCGTCTGCGCCGGCTCGACGACTCGGCCGGGCTGACGGCGCTCCGCCGGCAGACGCGGTGCCTGCACCGTCACCTCCGGCTGGGCCAACTCTGCCGGTTTGACCTCAACGGCGCCTGGCCTGTCCGGGATCGCGGGCGAATTGCGGCGCGGCAACTCCAACGGCGTCGGGGCGAGCGGAGCCTGGCGCGCCTGCGTTACCGCCTTCTCCTCGATCGGCTTCTCCGCCGGCACGACTTCAGCCGGGGCGGGAGCGGCTGGCAGCGGCTGGGCCACCGCCATTTCGCGCGGCTGACCGGGACGGCGCGGCAGGTCCGGTGAGCCGAGCCGGACCTCTGCGTCAGGCTCCTTCGCCGGTACCAGCAGCAGGCGTTCCGGTGGCAGCGTCCGCGCCATCTGCGGTGGCAAGGTCGGGACGAGGCCTTCTACGCGATCCAGATCGCTGGGCGGGAGGCTTTGGCGGACCGCCTGGGGCAGCGGGATCGGATCGGGAGTTTTCAGGTCGGCGACCTTCTCGAAGGATGGCCGTCTGTCTTCGTCCGGCGGCGTCAGCTTTTCGTCGAACAACTGCGCCGCCTGTTCGCTGACACGGATTTCCTCGGCCCTCTCGATGATCGTTCGGGCCAGCGGAACGCCCCACAGGCCAACCAGGAGCAGGCAGTGGATCAGCAGGCTGGCGGCGACGAACCGCGCGGCACTGGCCTTCTGGACCAGCCAGCCGCGGCCATACAGCGACGCCGCCAGCAGTCCCGACAGTAGCAGCGTCAGCAACAGCGCCTGCCAGCCGGCGTCGCCGATGGCTTGCAGTTTGCTCGTGTCCCACTCCGAGTGGGCGTAAACCTCCTGGGCCGTGCTGATGTACAGGCCGCTCGCTCCCTCGCGGTCACTGGAGAAGACGAGCGTGAACCCCTCCGGCGACAGGGCCGGCTCGGTCTCATGATTGGCCGTGTTGACGCTGGGGCCGAGGGTTTCGACGTCGCTAAAACGCCCCTTGATCAGGCGAGCGCGGTAGAGGTCGAGGTTGGCCGGCTCGCTGGGCCGTGCGGGACGGTCCGAGGCGAAGTACAGGAAGTTCCCCGACGGTGACAGGCGAGGGGAACTCTCATTGGCGCGGGTATTGAGTTGGTCGAGCGCTTCGGGAACGGACCATTCTTCCTGCGCGGACTCACGCCGGGCGACGAACAGATCGAACTGAGCCGGCCGATTCGAGGCGAAGTACAGCGACAGACCATCGGACGACACGGCCGGGTCCTGATCGTCGGCGGGACCGTTGACTTTCGGGCCGAGGTTGCGTGGCTTGCCCCAGCCGGCCCCGGCACGGTCCGCGACATACAGGTCGAAGCCGCCCTGTCCTCCTGGCCGGTTCGAGGAGAAGTAGATCTGCTGTCCATCGCGGCTGAGGACGGCTCCCATTTCGTCGGCCTTGGTATTCAACTCGATCATCGGCTCGGCCGGCTGCCACTCCCCATCGAGCAGCCGAGAGCGATAGATGTGAGCGTGACCGCCGTGGGGCCGATAGGTGAAGTAGAGGGTCGTGCCGTGATCGGTCAAGTGCGGCGTGGTGAGGCTACCCTCTCCCGCGGGGACCATTCCTTCGATAGGCCGCGGCAGCCCCCAGGCGATCTGCCGTCGCGCCGGTGCGGCACCAGCATCCCATTCGAGTCGGCCATCCGCCGAGACAATTCGATCGACGCGCCGCGGCATAAGCCAGAAAGCGAGGAAGACGAGCAGCATGCCCCCGACCGCCGCCGGGAGATACCTGGAGCAAAGGAACCGCTTCAGGGCGGCGAGCCGGTTGGACCGCAGTTCGCTCATGGCACCTTCCATAGGGCGGGATCAGCAGGGCGTTCCGTATCACTGTGTCATTGTCGAACTCGTGACGCCTCCTCGCAAGGAGAAACTCTCCGGCACCCTTCGCATCCATCGAGCGAGGAGGGAATGAGTCCGTTTGAAGTCTTTGGGTGATTCTTCACCCCTGTTGTCTTCTTTCCATCGCAGGAAGCTCGCGGCGAGCTATGATGCACGTCGCGCGGAATTCGTTAATTGCGTCTGCTCCACACCCCCGGCGTGTGAGTTTTGCGTCCGAGGTGCATCCCGAGGTGATCCATGACGAACTCTTCCGTCTCCGTCCCGGCCTTGTGGCTGAGTGATCTCGAACAGGCTGCCGTCTCGCATCTGGACTGGCTTTGGCAAGGCTACCTGGCCGCCGGCAACGTGACGCTGCTGACGAGCCAGTGGAAGGCCGGCAAGACGACCCTCCTCGCTCTGTTGCTCGACCGCATGAAGTCGGGCGGTACCCTGGCGGGCCTGCCGGTTCGTCCCGGCAAGGCTGTCATCGTTTCGGAGGAATCGCCAGCGATGTGGTTGGATCGCAGCCGCCGGTTCGACTTCGCCGGCAACGTCTGCTGGCTCTGTCGTCCTTTCACCGGCAAGCCGCGTCCGTCCGACTGGCTGGGGCTGCTCGATCAGATCCTCGACCTGCATCATCAGTTCGGCCTGTCGCTGGTGGCGATTGATCCGATAGCCGCCTTCATGCCTTTCCGCACGGAAAACGACTCCGCCGAGATGCTGGCGTCGCTGTTGCCCTTACAGCGTCTGACCGCCGAGGGCCTGTGTGTGCTGCTGCTGCACCATCCGCGCAAGAAGCCCAGCGCCGGCGGCCAGTGCGCGCGTGGCAGCGGCGCGCTGTCTGGATTCGTGGACGTCCTGCTGGAGATGCACTGGTACGCCGAGGCCGACAGTGTGGATCGTCGCCGCCGCATCCTGGGCTGGTCGCGTCACGAACTGACGCCGCGCCGCCACCTGATGGAGTTGAGCGCCGACGGCCGCGACTATGCAGTGCTGGAGGAACCGGAGGAAGAGGCGGACGAGCCGCTGCGTGAGGCGTTGTGGGAGGTGCTGGAGAACACGCTGACGAAGCTGACGCGGACCGAGATCATCAAGGATTGGCCCGAAGAGCAGCGAAAGCCGTCAGCGGTATGGGTCTGGCGTCTGCTGGAGCGGGCCGTGGAGCGTGGCGAAATCAAGCGCGACGGCGCTGGCACGAGGATGGATCCCTTCTGCTACTGGCTGCCGT
>JBBRIK010000659.1:0-4371 GCA_038221045.1 Gemmatales bacterium | reverse complement strand
CTTGTAGCTGGAAACCAGGATGCGATAGTCGTACTTCAGCACCTGATTGCCGCCCTGCTGCGTCCGCGTCTTGTCCATCATTTCACGTTGCACCTGCAACTGCGGATCGACGCCGAAGCCAGCCGTGAACGTCTCGCCGATGGCCACCAGCGGCACGTCCATACGGCCGACGAAGTCGTCGCCGTTGTACATTGTCGCTTCGCCTGGAAGCAGCACATACTCGCTGGTGTTGTTGAGGTTGGCCTGGCGATAGACATGGCGCGTCAGGACGGGGACGGCCATGTAGCAGAACTCGGGCTTGAGTTCGAGGCGTGTCACTTCGATGACCTGTTCCTCGTTGCGCGACGGCACGCTGAGCTTGTTCGCCAGGTGGTACGTCACGCTCTGGCCCTCGGAGACGCCGGGCTTCTTGCGGCTATTGACGATGTCTTCCTTATCGGCCCAGAGGAACTCGTTGGACTGTTCGATGGCCGCCGCCTCGTTGAAGAAGCGGGCGGCGTCCTTGCTCTTGTTCTTGGAATAGTTCTCGGCCGCCTCTCTGCGGAGGTCCTCGCTGGCCTTCTTCAGTTCGGTCTGCAACTCCATCGAATTGCTCGGCTGTTTCGCCGGTTCGCTCTTGCCGCCTCTGCCACCACCCGCACGACCGCCGAACTGTCCGAGGTAACCGGGAGCGGGGCCGCCCTGCTGGCCGAAGGCCGGGTTCATCGGCGTGCCGGCCGGCATCAGCGCGACGGCGAGAGTATTCAGTTCCGGAGGAGCGGCATTGAGCATCGGCTGAGCGGTCGAGAGGCTGAGCTTGACGTTGTTCCACTCCTCGCCGGTCTGCTGCATGACGCCGCCCAGATATTCGATGCGGACCTGATCGTTCTCACCCTTGCCGGCGCGGAAGCGATACTGCGGACGCCAGCTAACGGATTCGACGAGGTAGTTGAGCTTGATCTTGCCCGCAGCCGCATTCGCCTTATCGACGACGATGATGGCGTCGCGCTCGACCTTGCTCGTCCCGGCCGACAACTCGCGCAACTGGCGGCGCAGGAAATCGATCTGCTCCTGGTTGTTCTGCGTCTTCTGCTGAAGGGCGACGAGTTCCTTCGCCTTGTCGCCGCGCTGCTTCATGACGTAGTCGCTCAGGCTGATGATCTGATCGCCGTCGAGTTTGCCCTTCTCGGTGGCGGCGACGGCGCTGGCGGAGGTGAACCCTTCCAGCTTGGCAATCATCTTGAGGTTGTCGTCGATCGTCTTGCTCTCGGAGAGCAGTTTTTGGCCATCCTCGACCAGTTGTTTGAGTTGCGCCTCGGCCTTGCGGACCTCGTCACGGGTGTCCTCCTTCACGGGACGCAGACGGAAGCGCGTGGTCAGCACGCGCAATCCCTCGTGGCCTTCGGAGTAGAGCGAGGAATCGACAGTCTGCGCCGGCAGCGGCGACACGACGATTTCCATCGTCCCCGCGCCTTCGGGAACGTCCACTTCGCGTGTGATCAGGGCGTTGTTCTGGTAGACGGTGACGTGATCGATCCGGCTTGTCGCCAGTTTGATCCCTTCAGCTTCTTTCTTCGCCTCGGCCTGGGCCGAGCGCATCATCATCATGGACCCCGCGCCAAGCAGCCCTGCTGCCAGCAGAGTTACTCCAATCGCATACAGTTTCCGTCGCTTCATCGTGTCGTCCTCATGGGGAAAAATGCTTTGCGAATCGAGAAATGGTCGGTCAGCGTCCCGGCTTTACCAGAGACCAGCGTTGCAGCCGGCGGTCCGTTCCGCCTGTCAGGGCGTGGAGTCCGTCCGATGTAAAGACGGCACACCACACCGAAGCGTTTCCTTCACGGCTTGCGATTTCTTCGCCGCCGGCAGCGTCCCAGACGCGCAGAAAGCGATCCTCACTGTTCGTCTGGCTGCTCGCGGACAGGATGCGTCGCCCATCCGGCGTGAAGCCCACACTCAGCAATGCGTTGACGTGTCCGGTCAGACTGCGGATCGGCTGAAGGCTGTTTGCCTGCCAGACGCGGACGGTTCGGTCCTCGCCCCCGGAAACGATCTGCTTGCCATCCGGCGCGAAGGCAACGCAGAGAACGCCTCGGCGATGAGCGTCCCGGCTCTCCTTCTCCCGGCCCGTCTCGACGTTCCACAGCCGGAGGGTGCCGTCGCTGCCTCCCGAGATGGCTGCCTTACCGTCCGGTGAGAAGGCGACGCAGAGGACCGGACCGGTGTGACCGGAGAAACTGCGCACCTCGACGGCGCGTTCGAGGTCCCACAACCGCAGCACGCGATCCTGTCCCGCCGACATAGCGCGCTTGCCGTCCGGGGCGAAGACAACGGCGCGGACGCGGTCGAGATGGCCTTTGAGCCGGGCCAGCTCCTTGCCCGTCGCGGTATCCCAGAGCCTGACGGTCCGGTCCTCGGAGGCGGACAGAAGACGAGTGGTATCGAACGAAAAGGCGACTGAGTTCACCGCGCCGTCGTGGCCCTCGAAGGTCCGCAACAACTTGCCCGTCGCGGCGTCCCACAGGCGCAGGGTGTGATCCTGCCCGCCGGAGAGAGCCAACTTGCCGTCCGATGACAAGGTCAGGGCGCGTACCGCGTCGGTGTGTCCCTCGAACGACGTCTCTTGCTCCGGCTTGCGCGCAATCGCCGTTTTTTCCCAGGAACCACTGCTCCCGAGAAGAGTGATGACGCGCGGGAACTGCTCCTCGACAATCGAGCGCTGCACGGTCCCGCCCCGCGAGTGCAGCGCGCCGAGGAGGCGTTGCAAGGAGGGCGAGGACGACAGTTGTTTGGCGAAGGCGTCGGGACGCAGCCCGAACTCGGCGGCGACCCCCGCGAGATCGACGACGGCCTCATAGCGGAGAGTCAGCGTCGAGACCGGCTCCGGCCCTTCTGCCGGAATGCCGGCGGATTCGAGCGCGGCCAGGTAGCGCTTGGTATCGGCGTCCAGCAGCGCCCGCAGACGTTGGGACGGCGGATAGAGTCCGCGCACGGAATCGACGACGTCGGCCGGGAAGGCGGCGGCGTTCTTTTCGACGTGAGCACGAACCTGATCGTCCTTGGGAATCAGGCCCCGGCCATGACAGGTCATGCACGACAGACCGACCTCGACTTGCCGGTCGGGCCGCAGGGGATCGCTGACAATCTCGACCGGCGCTTTCTCAATGCGCTGTCCCGCGCCGTTGGCGAGGAAATAGCCCTGCATGCCGCCCGGCAAATGAAAGATGACCTCGCCTCCAGCAGGGCGGAAGGAGTGTCGCCCAGCCACAGGGCCAAGGGGGTTCTCGAAGATGTTCTGTCGCGCGGTGTTGTCGCTGAAATCATGGCTGCGCCAGAGCGCGCCGTGGGCGGCGTCATGACGTTCGATGACGCGATTGTTGCGCGAGACGCCGGAGCCATTGAAGCCCGAGCGGAGGGCCGTCTCCTCCTGCAAATTGCGAACGACATCGACCTGCAACAATCTTTCGAGCGCGCGATCGCTCGCGGGCAGTTCCAGCACATCGTAGTAGAGTTTGCCGCGCGAGGCCGTGGCCAGCAGCCAGTCGCCGCGAACGAGGTGAACGTCGGAGCCAATCGCGTCCGCATTCGCGCGGTCGAGCGCGCTGGAGATGGGCAGCCGATAGGGATAGACGGCGACGATGCGATCCCAGGTGCGCGCCGTCCAGCGATAGTCGCGCAGGTCGAGACGGAAGATCGTTTTCGCGAGGTCGATGGCTGTGGGCCGCGTGATGCGCGGATGCCAGGAGAGACTATTGACGAGCTTCGACAGGGCGGGAGCGGCCAGTTGCATGTCGGCCGCGGGCCGGCCGGCGTTGTGCAGATGCGCGAAGGAGACGTAGCGAAGGAAGCGACGCTGGCGCGCGGGATAGGTCTGAATGTCGTCGCGGATGATGCGTGCGATATCGCCGGGAGTGACGAAGGAGCGCGGCGCGCCGGGCAAGGCTGGCGCACCGGCGGCGATCCAGTCGCGGAGGACGTTGACGGCTTCCTCGCCGGGCCGCGGCATTCGGGCGGGCGGCGGCATCTCGCCTGCTTTGACCTTGCGATAGAGATCGGAATCGGCAGGCCGGCCCGGCACGATGAGGCCGCGCGCGGCGAGCAATTCGCGGTCCAGAATGGACGAGAGACCGCCCTTGCTGGAGCCGGCCAGCCCGTGGCACTGATGGCAGTGACGTGTCAGAATGTCGTTGGCCCGCTCGGCCAGCGATCCCTCGCCGGCCTGGATGGCCGGGCTGAGACAGAACGTCAGCACGGCCAGGAGACGGGAAGCGGCGGACATGATGCAGCCTCCGATGGGCAGTCCTACTTCTCTGTAAGGTCTTATCATGACGGATCGGAGGGAGCCTGCCAAGTAACATCTGTGTAACACAGAGAGAGTGGAGCGTGTTTGCG
>JBBRIK010000658.1:0-4373 GCA_038221045.1 Gemmatales bacterium | reverse complement strand
CGCTGATTGCCGCCGCGTTCGAGGGCCATCAATTCCTGTTCGGTGTAGGCGTGCATCTGCGTTTCGAGCCAGTGATTGATCTCGGCCCGATGAAAGCGCCATTCACCGCCGACCTTCTGAGCGGGCAGATAGCCCCGGCTGGCCCACTTGCTCAGATCGCGCGCATCGCGATCGAGGTAAGCGGCCAGTTCGGCAAGGTCCATCGTCATCTCGTCTCCCATGACACGCTCCCAAGCAACTGATGAATGATGAATGATGAATAAAAGACTGAACACGATGCGATGAGACTGGTCGGTTGTCTTTCATTCATCATTCATCATTCATCATTCATCATTTGCTTAACAGTCCTGGCAGCTCGAACCCCTTGCCGCCCTTGAGCAGTTGCTGCCGGGCTTGCGTCTGCTGTCCCAGTCCCCACAGGCGGATGAAGCCCTGGGCCGCCTCGTGATCGAACTGGTCTCCCGTCTCGTAGGTCGCCAGTTTCTTGCTGTATAAACTGTGTTCGCTTTTTCGGCCAACGACCGTCGCTTTGCCCTTGTAGAGCTTCACGCGAACGAACCCACTGACGAAACGCTGACTGCTGACCACGAAGGCGAACAGGTCCTGATGGTAGGCGCTGAACCACAGGCCATTATAGATGAGGTCGGCGTATTCCTGCGCCACCAGCGTCTTGAACCGGGCCGCCTGCTTCGATAGACACAGGCTCTCCAGTTCGCGATGGGCGTCGTGAAGGATGACGCCGGCGGGGGCCTCGTACAGCTCGCGCGACTTGATGCCGACGAGCCGATTCTCGACGTGATCGATTCGTCCGACGCCATGCGCTCCGCCGAGCTTGTTGAGCTTCTCGATGAGCGGCACGCCATCCGCCGGCTGGCCATCGAGCGCGACGGGTTTGCCCTGCGCAAACTCGATTTCGACGTATTGCGGCTCATTCGGCGTCTTGAGCGGGTTGGTGGTCCAGGCGTACGCCTCCTCGGGCGGCTCGTCCCACGGATCTTCGAGGACGCCGGCCTCACAAGATCGGCCGAAGAGGTTCTGATCGATGCTGTAGGGCGATTCGATCTTGGCCTCGACCTCGATGCCATGTTCCTCGGCGTAGCGGATCTCCTCGTCGCGCGTCCATTTCCACTCGCGGACGGGGGCGATGATCTTCAGGTCCGGGGCGAGGGTCTGAAAGGTGACGTCGAAGCGCACCTGATCGTTGCCCTTGCCGGTGCAGCCGTGGGCGACGGCCTTCGCGTTATGCTCGCGCGCGGTATCGACCATCAGCTTCGCGATCAGCGGCCGGCCGAGAGCGGTAGCGAGGGGATACTTACCCTCGTAGATGGCCCCGGCCATGAGGGAGGGAAAAACGAAGCAATCGACGAAGAGATTGCGCGCGTCGAGAGTGACGGCCTCGATGGCTCCGGTTTTCAGCGCCTTCTTCTTGATCTTGTCGAGGTCGTCGCCCTGGCCGAGATCGACGGTGAAGGTGACAACGTCCAGGTTGTACTTCTCGGAGATCCATTTCACCATGACGGACGTATCGAGTCCGCCCGAGTAAGCGAGAATGACTTTTTCGCGAGTCTGCGTCACGTTGTCGCCCCGGCTAGAATGATCGGAGGAGGGTCAGCGGTGCATTCGGTTATTTCTACGGAAATCCGTCGCTTTCCGAAAAGGTGAACGATCGTGTCGATACCATTCCGCCTGGAGCTGCCGCGCGAACTGTACGACGCAATGGTGTCGCAGGCGCTGGCAGAACGGCCGAACGAGTGCTGCGGTCTGCTGGCGGGCGTGATCGAGGAGGGGATCGGCAGAGTGGCCCGGCAGTTTCCGCTGGTGAACGCGGCGGCCAGTCCGACTCTGTACGAGAGTGAGCCGAGGAGCATGTTCGAGGCGATGCGAGCGATGCTGCGTGAGAACCTCGATGTCGTGGCGGTGTATCACTCACATCCGACGTCGCCGCCCGTGCCAAGCAAGACGGACCTGGCGCGGAACTACAGCGAGGACGTGGTCAACCTGATCGTGTCGCTGGCGGATGAGGTGCCGCTGGTTCGCGGCTGGTGGCTGACGGCGACGGACTACCGCGAGGCAGAATGGTCGATTGTGTGACGCTTCCTCACACGGTTGCGGGACGGCTGCCGTGGCAATTGGATGTCAGGCTAATTACCATTGCTTTGCTCCTCTCCACTTTGCACGAAGCGGATTACTGGATCTCCGCTTCCTCGATCCTACCATCCGGCATCAGCACCAATTGGCGGATGGTCAACCCCTTGTGTTCGATGCAAATTGGCTCCCCGGCCTGACTATCACGGACCCATTTCCTGGCAATACGAATCGCATCCATCAGGTTCTCGGCGGAATCAAGTCGATCCTCGCTGTTCTCGTTCGTGATGTAAAATCCGTTTACCGGCATGTTGAACTCCTCTGGTTCAGGCACCCTCATCTGCCGTTCCGGGCAGCGCACGATCGATGTACACCCAGAGATGGTTCAGGGCGGCCTGTCCATCGACATCGGCAAATTGCTGAGGATCAGCTAGCACTTGAAGAACTCGCGACAATTGAGTCGCCGCTTGAGCCTCGTTGACGGCAGCCGATTCCCATGTGCCTGTCATCGTGTTCTGAAGTCCCAGGGCATTGAACAGCGGGACGATGTGGGCGTTCCTTAGCCGTGATTGGCTGTCGTGGAAGTACGAAATTCTGACGATGACACGCCATGCCATGCTGCTGTTCTCCCATCACCGCGCTCGCACACGTTGCAAGGGTTTGGCTATCGCCCTTGCTCTGCCCCATCTTCCCGCGCATCCGTGATTCGGTCAAGGTGGCTGAACCACTCTCGCCTGTTTCGGTTTCCACACTGTTTTCGGCCACATGATTTCGACAACTTCAAATCATGCACACGAACGGGCTTGTTGGCGACGTTCGTCTCGCGGTTTTCCTGTCCAGGCAGCAAGGTCTGGATTAGCTCGAGAAATGAGCTGAATTGAGTACAACGTGCGACTGGAGTCGTCCGCACGGATGGCTCGTTCAGGCTGCGAGAGAAGGGGCGAATGGCTCCGCGTCCTGCAACAGGACGTTAATCAGGCGCTCCAATTCTTCCTGGAGTTCCTTGCAGCGCTGTCCCATCGTCTGTTCTTGCTGGCGCAGAGACTCGACCTCTTGCTCCAGCCGCTCGCGCGCCTGCTCTCCCTGCACTAGACGATGCTCCCACTCGGTCTGGCGAGAGGAGAGCGTCGCCTCGGATTCCCCCGCGGCTTCCACACGCTGATGGACTTGCTGAGCCTGAACGCGCAGCCGATGGGCCTCTTCTTCGAGGTGCCGGCCACGCTCGGCCAGACGCTGTTCCGCCTCGGCATGCTGGGCGTTGATGTGTTTGCGGATCTTCTGCAACCGCTTCTCGACCGCGACCGCATCCGCAGCCCTGCCTACCCGTTCGAGTTCCAGTTGCTCCAGGGCGAAGGTGCGCTCGGCCAGCAAGCGCTGCTCCGCGCCAAGGTTATCCTGACGGCGGTCGAACTCCTCCCGCAGCGACGTGTAGAGACGCTGCAATTCCCGGCAGCGTAGGATCTCCCGTTCGAGCCGGACCGTTTCATCCTTGCGCCGCGACGCCCATTGCTTGCGGATCTCATCGAGACGGCCAATCCGCCGGCGCGCTGTTTCTTCGACTCGATTCATCTTGACCATCAGGGCGGCGCGCTCGGTCTGCCAGCCGCTCTCGCCGATCGTCAGGCGCGACTGCCAGGCCTCCAGTTCCGCTCGCAACTGGGATAGCGTCTCATGACGCTGGCGCAACGAGTCGGCCTGGGCGTGGAGCCTCTGCTCGCGCTGGTCGAGCCGGCCTTCGCGGTCCTCCAGGTTGCGGGCTGCTTGCTCCAGTTCGGGCAGCACGTCCGCTTGATTCTTCGACCACTCCTGTTGCGTTCGCAGGAAGAACTCCCACTGCTCAACGAGGGCCAACCGCTGGTCGGCGAGGTCCGCGGCGATCGCCTCCAGCCGCTCCAGCATCCGCGCCGTCTCGTCGTTCGTCATGGCGGGGACCGCTGGAGTGGCCAGCGGAGGCGTTCCGGCCCGAGAACGAGCCTGAATCTCGCCGACAACCTGACGCAGATTGAGAACGCGCGTCTCCAGTCCCTGCGTCTCGCGGATCAATTCGTCGCGCACCTTCCGGGCCTGCTCCTGACCGCAGACAAGACGCTGCTCCATCTGCTGCACGACGCGCGCTCGCTCCTCAAGACGAAGGTGGCGGGCGTTCTGCGCATCCGCCATCTTCTCGCGTTCCGCCTGCCAGTCGTGCTGGGACTGTCGCAATTGCTGCCATTGCTCGCGCAGTTCGCAGCGCGTCAACTCGCGGTCGCCGTTGAGACGCAGGCGGCCCTGGATCACCTCATTTTGCT
>JBBRIK010000657.1:0-4393 GCA_038221045.1 Gemmatales bacterium | reverse complement strand
GAGCGTGTGCTGCGTAGACGCGCTACACGCTCCGCTCCGAAGACTCCGCGTCGCGGCTAACCATGGGTCAACCGAACCAGCGTCAGGTATACCCTCCATATCATGCTCACTCTTCGCGGACACACGACACCGGTACGAGCGCTGGCGTATTCCCCGGATGGAGAACGTCTTCTCTCGGGCGGAAGCGACGGCACCCTCATGGTCTGGAACGTCCTCAAAGCGGAGGCGGTCCTGACGCGGAAGGACCATACGGATGCGATCCGCGCCTTCGCCGTTTCTCCGGACGGCGATCGATTCATCTCGGCAAGTTGGGACGATCGTCTGCTCGTCCACAGCGGTTACCGCTGGGGTAAGAGACGACAACTGCGCGCCACGCGGATCGCGGCGCGTGACACCGTGGGCGGATATTGGTCCGTCGCCTGCTCGCCCGACGGCAAGTGGATCGCGGCGGGAGGAGGCAACGGTAAGGGATACCTCTGGGAAATGCGCGAAGGCAAGCTCGGACAGCCGAACGACCTTCATGGCCACTCCTGGCCGATCAGCGCCATTCGCTTCTCGCCCGACGGCAAGCACCTCGCCTCCGCCGCTCACGACAACACCGTGCGTCTGTGGGACCCGCGCTGGGGCATGAGACGGGCCGTTCTGGAGGGTCACACCAACTGGGTCCGCTGTCTGGCATTCTCGCCGGACAATCGCTGGCTCGTCTCCGGCGGCGACGATCGGATCCTTCGACTGTGGAGCGTTGCCGAGGAGGAAGAGAAAGCTTGCCTCCAGGGACACGAGGACGCCATCTGTCAGGTAGGCTTCACCCCCGACGGCAAGACGCTGATCTCGGGCGGACTCGACGGGACCGTGCGTTTGTGGGACTGGGCGGCGGGCCGGGAACGGGGCGTGTTCAACTGGGGATTGGGACGCGTCCTCAGCCTGGCGATTGCACCTGACGGTCTGACAGCGGCGGTGGGCGGAAATGAGAACGTCATCGTCATCTGGGACCTCGACGACGCCGGCTAATGACCGCCGCCTGCGTTCTCGTAGGGTAAGCGTCCTCGCTTGCCCCTCCTGGCTTTCGGGCTTCTCGTAGGGTAAGCGTCGAGACGACGAAGCGAAGAAGTTGCTGGAGAATCTGGCGAACGGCCAGGAGGAATTGCGTGTCACTCAGGAGGCGCGCGCCGCCGTGCCTCGCCTGAACCGACGCCCCTGACCCCTGGGAGGACGGCCGCGATGGAGAAACAAGCACTCGACGGCAACGATATCTTCGTCATCCACTCCTTCCTGACGCCGGAGGAGTGCGCCGCCCTGATCGCTCGCACCGAACAGGCAGGCTATGGCGATGCGCCGATCACGACGGCGGCAGGCTTCGTCATGCGCAAGGACGTCCGCAACAACGAGCGGGTAATGATTGACGACGTCGAACTGGCCCGCGACTTGTTCGAGCGCGCCCGGCCCTTTCTGCCAACGATATTCAGGGGCTGGGAAGTGCGCGGATTGAACGAGCGATTCCGGTTCTATCGCTACGATCGCGGCCAGAAGTTCAACTGGCATCGTGACGGCGCGTTCGTGAAAATGGCGAGGCCAGCGCGTTGACGTTCATAGTCTATCTCAACGAGGGCTTCGAGGGCGGCGAAACGTCGTTCGAGCATAATGGCGGCCAACTGAACGTGATCCCGAAGACAGGGATGGCTCTGGTCTTCGTCCACCACCGGTGTCATACTGGTGCGGAAGTGGTGTCCGGTCGCAAGTACGTCCTCCGCAGCGACGTGATGTACCGGCTGAAGTCGGTCTCCGCAAGGAAGGATGCTCCATGATTCGTCTGCTCGGCTCGGATCGACCTCTGTGCGACGGCCTCTCGCGCCGCGACTTCCTCCACCTTGGCGGACTCGGCGCTCTCGGTCTCGGACTGAGCGATTTCCTACGTCTCCAGCAAGCCCAGGCCGCGTCCGCCGTCCGCTCTTTCGGCAAAGCGAAAGCGTGCATCCTCCTCTTCCCCTACGGATCGCCTCCCCAGCACGAGACGTTCGATCCCAAGCCCGACGCGCCCGCCGAGATTCAGGGCGAACTCAAGTCCATCGCGACCAGCGTCCCCGGTCTGCGCATCTGCGAACTGCTGCCCCGCATCGCGCCGCTGATGGATCGAGTCACGGTCGTGCGCTCGATGACGCATCCCTATCCGGTGCATGGCGTCGCCTATGCGGTCAGCGGCATTCCCACCTATACGCCCGAGTTGGAGACCCGTCCGCGCGATTCGCGCCACTGGCCCTTCATCGGCTCCGTCGTCGATTACCTCGAAGCGAAACGCGGCGGCCCAGCCCCCACCATCCCGCGCAACATCGGCTTGCCCTGGCTGCTCAACTCGAAGACCGATCTGCTCGTCAGTGCCGGTCCCTATGCCGCGTTTCTCGGTCAGGCCCACGATCCCGTCTGGTGCGACTTCGACGGCCCCGGCACGCATGAGGTGCCCCACTACTCCGACGGGCAGAAGAAACGCTTTGTCGATCCCTACGGCGGGACAACTGCCGCGGGCCGATTCCATCTGTCGTCGCTGGCCCAGCCGCTGACGGACCTGCCTGCCGAACGGTTGCAGGCCCGGCAGTCGCTGCTTGCTCAATTCGACCGCGCTCGCCAGAGACTCGACGTCTCTGCCGGCGTGCGCGCCTTCGATCACCATCAGCAGACCGCGATGTCGTTGCTGACGTCGGGCAAGATGCGCGCGGCCCTCGACGTCGGCCAGGAGTCGCTGAAGTTGCGCGAGAGCTATGGCATGACGCTCTTCGGTCAGGCGTGTCTGGCGGCCCGCCGGCTGGTCGAGGCAGGCAGCAAGTTCGTCACCGTCTTCTGGGACGGCTTCGGCCAGTTCGGCGGCTGCGCCTGGGACACGCACAGCAACCACTACCCGCGTCTGAAGGAGTATCTGCTGCCCGGCTTCGATCTCGCCTACTCGGGACTTCTGCACGATCTGGAGAGTCGAGGGCTGCTCGACGAGACCCTGGTGATGTGGCTGAGCGAACATGGCCGAACGCCGAAGATCGATTCAAAGCCGAAGGGGGCAGGCCGGCATCACTGGTCGCGGGCTTACAGTCTGGTCTTCGCGGGCGGCGGTATCGGCAAGGGCAGGGTGGTCGGCAGCACCGACAAGCAAGGAGGCGACGTGCGCGACACGCCGGTTTCGCCGAAAGACGTGCTGGCGACGGCGTTTCATCTGCTGGGCATCGATCCGCACACGACCGTCCCTGACGCGCTGGGCAGGCCGATGCCGATTGCGGGTGACGGGCAGTTGCGGACCGAACTGCTGGCGTGACTCTTGCCGCTTGCGGCTAAGCAGAAGACCGCTAAGCCGCAAGCGGCAAGAAAACGGGAAGTGATTTCAACGACGGTCCTCAACAACGCGGGAGAGACAGGTGAGCGCGGTCCTGAAAGAACTTGACAAGGTCTTGCAGCAAATCGACCGTCCTGGCTCCTTCTGCGCCAGCGGCAGTTTTCCCGCAGTGCTGCCGGGGTTGGAAATCGAGGGTTTCGGGCCGGTTGGTCTGCCTCTGACCGTCAAACAGGCGCAGGAGTTGAAAAAGCAGTGCGAGCAAGCCCCCTATGGCAAGGGCGCAGTGACCATCGTCGATACGAGCGTCCGGCGCGTTTGGCGGCTGAAGCCCGAGCAATTCTCGCTGACGAACCCCGACTGGGGGCCATTCCTTCAGCAAATGGTCAAGAAGGTCCAGGAGGAACTGGGTCTGGAGAAGCAGAAGCTGGAAAGCCATCTGTACGACCTCTTGCTTTATGAGCCGGGCAGTTTCTTTTTGCCTCACCGCGATGGGGAAAAACTGGAGCGGATGGTTGCGACGCTGGTGGTCGTGCTGCCTTCGGCTCTCCAGGGCGGCGAGTTGGTGGTCCGGCACGAAGGACAGGAACTGACGATCGATTTCAGCAGCGGCGACAACAGTCAGTTTCGCATTCACTTCGCCGCCTTCTATGCCGATTGCGAACACGAAATCCGCCCTCTACGCGAGGGCCATCGGCTGTGCCTCGTTTACAATCTGACCCTCGCGAAAGCGAAAAAACCACTCGCCGCGCCGCGCACCTCGGAGCACATCGAGAAGATCAGCCAGCTCCTTCGCGACTGGGGCAGCGACGACACGGCGAGGAAGTTGGTCATCACGCTGGAGCATCAGTACACCAAGGACGGACTGAGCCGGGACGCGCTCAAAGGCGTGGATCGCGCCAAGGCGAGCGTCCTTTTTGAAGCCGCGCAACAGGCGGAGTGTGAAGCGCATCTGGCGCTCTTGACCCTCCATGAGTCGGGGTCGGCGGTTGACGATGGCGGCTATTACGGGCGTCGCCGTCGCTGGGAAGAGGAAGACGACTCCGGCCCGCATGAGATGGAAGAAGTGTACGACACCAGTTT
>JBBRIK010000656.1:0-4396 GCA_038221045.1 Gemmatales bacterium | reverse complement strand
CCTCGTCGTCGTTGACGTCCAGCACCTCGACGTCCACCTCCATGTCCGGATCGAGGTCGCGACGCAGGTGGCCGTCCAGCAACTTCAGCCGGCCGTCCGGCAGCTCGTAGGCCAGCAGACTTCGGGCGAAGCCGATCTGCTCGTAGAGCGTGCGCAGGGCGGCGCGTTGCAGCTCGGGATGGGTGCGGAAGTTCCACTCGTGCGGCACCAGGTCGCCGGCACGGATGCGGCGATGGGCCTTGATGCGATTGCGGATGGGATGGTCGGTCATGATGGGTCCTCGTCGCGGCTAACCGTCTAGATGGCGCGAGAACGCCGTACGCGCTCCGCTCGAAGACTCGCATCGCGGCTAAACGCCTTTCTAATTCATCAGTTCCAGCAGCCTCCGCGCTGCGGCCTCGGCAAAGGCGGCGTCGTTGATGTGCAGATCGAGCTCGATCAACTTCACATCGGGGCTGATCCAGTTGCGCACGCTCTGAAACAGGGCCTGATCTGCCTCGGGCCACCAGAACGGCTGGCCCTCCGCGTCGATGGCTGACACCCCCCGCAGAGGCACCAGCAACGCGGTCGGTCCCTTCGCGGCGCTCGCCTTATGCGCTATCTCCTTGCCCAGTTGATCCATCTCACGCGGCGTCGTCCGCATCAGCGTGATCGTCGGATTGTGCTGATAGAAGCGACGATCCTTGAACTTCTCCGGGATGGTCTCGGGCGGACCGAAGTTGACCATGTCGAGCGCACCCAGCGAGATGACCTGCGGCACGCCGCGCAGGGCCGCCGCCGTCAGGCGATCTGGCCCGGCCGAGAGGACGCCTCCCACCAATTCATCGGCCAGTTCGGTCGTCGTCAGATCGAGGACGCCGCGAATCAGACCGTCGTTGACGAACGACTCCATCGTCATGCCCCCGACGCCCGTGGCGTGAAAGACCAGCACTTCATAGCCCGAAGCCTCGATGACCTTCCGCGCTGCCTCGACACAGGGCGTCGTCACGCCGAACATCGTCGCCGTCACCAACGGCCTATCGTCTGGCATTTCCTTCGCGGACGCTTTTTTCACCATGCCGATCATCGCCTGGGCCGCGTTGGTCAGGACGATACGGCTAATACGATTAATGCCGCTGATATCGACGACGGAGTTCAGCATCATCACGTCGCGGACGCCGACATAGGGACGGACCTGGCCGCTGGCGAGCGTGCTGACCATCAGCTTGGGCAGACCAAAGGGCAGAGTACGCATGGCGGCCGTGGCAATCGTCGTGCCGGCGGAACCTCCCAGGCCAAGGACGCCGTCAAGCGTCCCGCGCTGGTGCAGGTCGCGCGCCAGCGATGCCGCGCCGCGCGCCGCCGCCTCGATGGCCTTGCCTCGATCGCCAAGCCGCTTCAACTCCGCGACGCGAACTCCTGCCGCCGCGTAGAGTTGTTCGCGCGAGAGATCGGGCGGAAAAGAAGGCGGACCCAGCACGCCCGCGTCGGCGACGAGAACGCTCAGGCCGGCGGCCAGGAGTTGATCGCGGACGAAGGCGATTTCGATTCCCTTGGTGTCGAGTGTCCCGATGAGCAGCACGGCCATGACAATTCCTCCGCGTCGATCCTATGCTATCGCGCGGGCGTCGAGTATGCTGAGCAGCGGAATTTCTGCTCTCTTCGTCCTGCTGAGCTAGCGGATTGACTCGCCGAGGGGCATGATGGGCGAGAGGAAAAAGAAACAAGAGACTCTCCCATGACACTCAAGGTCGTCCTCGTCGATGTCAATGCAAAGATGATCGAGGCGTGGCGCTCCACCTTCGAGGACAATCCCGAGGTACAGATCGTCCACGGCTCGATCCTCGATCAGAGCGTCAGCGCCTGGGCGACGCCGACCAACTCGCGCGGCGCCATGCGCGGCGGACTCGACGCCATCATCAAACGACACCTTGGCGACCGCATCGAGGCGAAGGTGCAACAGGAGATCAATCGCCTCTATCTGGGCGTCATGCCCATCGGCTGCGCCGTCTGCGTGGCGACCGATATCGCCGTGCCGCGTTTTCTCATCTCGACACCGACGATGGGACCGTCCTCGGACAACGTCAGCGATACGTTTAATGTCGCCCTCGCCTGCGCCGCCGCCCTCCAGGCGGCTCATTTGCAGAATCGACGCGACCCCAACAGCATCGACACACTCGCGCTTCCGGGGTTTGGCGCGAGTGCGGGCAAGGTGCCGGTCGAAATCTGCGCCGATCTGATGTGGACGGCCTACAACCTCTTTCAGGAGCGCGAATTCCCCGACTTCTTCGGTCTTCGCGCCGCGCTGGAAGAACAACTCGGCAACCTCGGTTCGATGACGTCGAAGACCAGAGCGAAGCCAGCGACCGCCTCGCCTGTGGTGCAACGTCCAGCGCCGCCGCCTGTCGCGCCGAGTCCGCCGACGCCCTCGGTGAAGAAGGCGGATGTAGACTTCGACGACGCCTGAGGGTGCAGCATGGTCCCCGCATTCTTACGTCTGTTTCGCCCGCAAGGGGTCGATCGTGTCGCGGTCATCTCCGTGGAGGCGTCCGCGCAGGACGAGTACCTCCTGCAACTGGGACGCGGTCCGAGTTTCTCCCGGCTCACGGACGGCGCTACCTATGGACCCTACACCGAAGCCGACCTCGAAGCCCCGCACACGCAACTCGTCGAATCGCTCCGCGCCGAGGGCTTTCTTCGCAGCGGTCTTCATGCTCTCCTGACGGCCCTGCAAGACCGCGATTCCGCCGTGCGGGCGCGGGCGGCAACGAGACTGGGCTGGCGACGCGATCCCGAGGCGGTCGATGCCCTGCTCGCTCTCCTGCCGAACGCCGTCGATGACGTTTGCTCCATCCTCGACGCTCTCGGCTGGCTGGGCGACACGCGCGCCGTTCCGGTGTTGCGCGAGTATGCCGCCCGCAAGCTGCTCTCGCGCCGCCGTTCGGCGGTCGAAGCACTGCGGAACCTGGAGGACGAAGAGGGACTGGAAGAGACCAACCAGCGCGCCCGCGAACGTCTGTCGGCCCCCATCCGCGACGCTCTCGAAATGGACGATGAGGCCGAGTTGACACGCGCCATCCTTGCCGACGCCGGGCAACTGGGCCTGACGCTCGACACCCTTTACGAACTGGCGATGCCGCTGACCGTCCGCGCCGTCCGCCTTGTTTTGGGGCAAATCCGCTTCGATCAGCCGAACGTCTGGCGTTACGTCAAGAGCATCTTCAAGCGGACCATGCTGCGGCCCGACTTCCACACGTTCAGCGAGGTGATCCACAGCATCGAGACCCAGGGACGGCACTCGACCGGGACGACGGCGCTGGTAAAGTCCGGCTACGATGGCGTCGAGCGCCAAACCAGCATTTTCAGGCAGAAGACGCAACACTTCCTGCGCCGTATGGCCTGGCGCTATCTGCGCCGTCTCGCGTTCCATCGGCCCGAGATGTATCCCTACGCTGCCGCCGAGGCCCTTGTCCCTTACAACCCGAAGGACGCCGAGCCGGCCCGCGAACTCTATGGGCCGTATGCCTCCTGCTATCTGCTCAATCGCATCGTTCATGGGAACAGCGACCGCCTCATCCTCGATGGCCAGCGCATGCTGTTCCGTTACACCAACACTCGGGCGATGCGGACTCCGGTGGGCGTGCGCGAGGAGGCGTATCCGGAATTGTGGGATGCCGAGCCGCGCGCGTATCTGCGAATCCTTGGAGGAGCGAAGCTGGCCGAGGCGCACGTCTTCGCGGTGCGGGCCATGTCGTCGCAGCGCATGAAGGAAGCCGTTCTGATGACGGCGGATCACGAGGAGATCATCACCTTTCTGGCAGCGCCCTATGAGCCGACCGTCGAGTTGGGCCTGGAGGAACTCGACCGCCGATTCGATCCGCAAGAGCCGGACTGGACGCTGCTGGCCATCGTCCTGCGCGACGAACGGCGTCTGGTCGTCGATCGCGCACGCCGCTGGATCACGCTGACGGCCCCCGTCTGGACGCGCGATCCCGAACGAATCCTGAGCTTCCTCCTGGCCGCTCATCCCGCGCTGCGTCCCCTGGTCGTCGAACTGGCCGGCGATCATCTGCGGGGTCTGCCGGCAGTGCGCGAGCAACTCGCGCTGCGTCTTTTCCAGTTGTTTCGACAGAAGGAAGCGACCCCCGGCGCACATGAAGGACCGGCCTTGCTCGCCCGCCTGGCTCTGCTCGATGAACTCGCGCGCCTGCTGAGTCTCGACGAGATTGTCGCCCTCATCACGAGCGGTTCGCCGTCGGCCCAGTCGGTAGGCGGCGATCTGCTGAGCCGGCATCCGGGAGCGGTGAGTGAACTGGGACTCGATCGCCTGGCCGCTCTCGCTCAGCATGAGATTGCCACCGTCCGCGCTGCCGCTCACACGCTGTTGCGACGCTCGCTCGAAGCCCTGCGCGCGGAT
>JBBRIK010000655.1:0-4397 GCA_038221045.1 Gemmatales bacterium | reverse complement strand
TCCCTTGCGGTCGCGGCTCGTAGGCGGTCGCGGCTCGTAGGCGGTCGCGGCTCGTAGTCCCATCAGGCGTTTCGTTCCCCGAGTCAAACAGCTATGATACGAAGATTCCAGCCTGGCCGGAGCGCCGCGCCGGAGCGTTCTCGAAGAGAGGGGCCATGTCGATTGCCGATATTCTCGGCCCTGCCGGCGCCATCGCTCGCCGGCTGAGCCGCTACGAATCGCGTCCGCAACAACTGGCCATGGCCGACGCCGTCGCGGAGGCCATTGCGGAACCGCATCATCTCATGGTCGAGGCCGGCACCGGGGTGGGCAAATCGTTTGCCTACCTCGTCCCCGCCATTGAGGACGCCATCGCCGGCGGCAAGGACCACAAGGTCGTCGTTTCCACGCATACCATCAGCCTGCAAGAGCAGCTCATCGCCAAGGACATCCCCTTTCTCCGCGGCGTCATGCCCTCCGAGTTCACGGCCGTCCTGGTCAAGGGCCGCTCGAACTATCTCAGCCTGCGCCGGCTCCGCGTCGCTCAGCAGCGCGGCGGCTCGCTCCTGGCCGATCCTCTCGCCGCCCGGCAACTCCAGCAGATCGGCAAATGGTCGCGGCAGACGCAGGACGGCAGCAAGAGCGATCTCGATTTCCAGCCCAAACCCGACGTCTGGGACCTCGTCGAGAGCGACTCGGGCAACTGTCTGGGCCGGCAGTGCATCGATCATGCGAAGTGCTTCTACTTCAAGGCCCGCAAGTCGATGTTCGGCGCTCAGGTGATGATCGTCAATCACGCGCTCTTCTTCAGCGATCTTGCGGTGCGCCGTTCCGGCTTCAGCTTCCTGCCCGACTACCGCACCGTCATCTTCGACGAGGCCCACACCCTTGAAGACGTCGCCTCGGAACACATGGGCCTGAAGCTCGGCCGCGGCTCGGTCGATTACCTCCTCAACAAGCTCTACAATCCGCGCTCGCATCGCGGTCTGCTTGCTTCCCTCGGCTCAAACGAATCGCTGCGCCAGGTCGAGAGTACGCGCCAGGCGGCCGAGCAGTTCTTCCGCGCCGTGCAGGGATGGGTCGCCCGCCAGCCACGTCCTGTGGGTCGAGGAGGAGCAGGCCGGCCCGCTTCCGATACCATCCGCGTCCGCGAGCCGAACCTCACCAGTAATCCGCTCTCGGAAGAACTAACCAAGCTCGCCAGCCGGGTGACGGAAACCTCGAAGGACTACGAGGAAGAAGCGAAGATCGAGTACACCAGCATCGCCAATCGCTGTCTGGTGGTCGCCGAGGAACTGGGCCAATGGCTCGGGCAGGAGCTAAAGGGACACGTCTACTGGGTCGAGATGGGCGGCAGCGATGGCCAGCGGTTGACTCTCGCCAGCGCTCCCATCGACGTCGGCCCCGTGTTGCGCGAGTTCCTCTTCGATCGTGTGCCGAGCATCATTCTGACCAGCGCCACGCTCTCGGCCGGCGGGCGCAATGGCTTTGGCTTCGTTCAGGAACGGCTCGGACTGAGCGAGTGCAAGACGCTGCAACTCGGCAGTCCCTTCAACTATCGCGAGCAGGTCGAACTGCACCTGTTTCGCTCCATGCCCGATCCGTCGAGCAACCCGCAGGGCTACGACGACGCCGTCGTCGAACGCATCCCGGAATATGTCCGGCGGACGCAGGGAAGGGCGTTCGTACTGTTCACCAGTTACTCGACGATGCAGCGGGCGGCGGACCGCTTGAGGCCGATCTTCGAGGCGGAGGGGCTGACGCTGCTGAGCCAGGCGGACGGGATGCCGCGCATGCAGATGCTGGAGCGATTCCGCACGACGGAGAAAGCGGTGTTGTTCGGCGTCGATAGTTTCTGGCAGGGCGTCGATGTGCCGGGCGATGCGTTGGCGAACGTCATCATCACGAAGTTGCCGTTCGTCGCGCCGGATCGTCCGATCCTGGCAGCGCGGCAGGAGGCAATTCAGGAGGCGGGCGGCCAGCCCTTCTTCGATTATCAGGTGCCGCAGGCGGTCATCAAGTTGAAGCAGGGATTCGGGCGTTTGATCCGGACGATCAGCGACAGCGGCATGGTGGTCATCTTTGATCCGCGCGTCCTGACCAAGGGTTACGGGCGAACCTTCTTGCAGGCCCTGCCGGACTGCCGGCGCTTTGTAGATGACCTGGAGCAATCCGCGTCAGCGTCTCCGCCCTGAGCGGCAGGACCTCGCTCGGAACGAGGATGGCAATCCCCTCGCAATGGCGGCGGTTCGACTCAAGCGAAGTCACCTGTCAGTAGATCAACTCCCAAATGCAGACCATCCAACCTCCCTTTCCACTATCCGTCGCAGCTAGCCAACGCCCATCCTGACTAAAGGACAATGCCGAGATATTTCTCTCCATTTTGAGCCGGTAGAGGGGATAGGTAGGGGAAATATTCCAGATTAGCAGATTCTCACCCCATGAGGAGGCAAGCCAACCACTTACAGGATTGATCGCCAAACGCTCGACACCCAGGGGATCGTCAGTAGCACGGGCCAGAACCTTTCCAGAAGGGAACTCCCAGATCATCAAGGATAACTGACCGAGGGGGTGTGAATGAACACTTGTAACAATAGAATTATTTCCCCGGAATACAGCATTCAACACGGTAGAGATTGAGCCATCGGCCACCAATTCGCGAACTTTCTTCCCATTCGATGAATCCCAAACCTGTACGAACTTCTGTTCCAAAGGAACAGTTGCAATGAAACGCCCATCCGGACTAAAGGCCATCGACTGGCTGAAGAAGCCTGTGCGCCAGGAAGAGACTTTTTTTCCACTGAGGGTTTCGTGAATGTGAATCAACGATTTGTGATCGAGGTAAGCCAAGTACTTGCCATCAGGAGACATTCGCCAAGCGGTTAAGTAATTCGGGAGTTCTAATGAATAGAGTCTCTTTAATTTCGCAACATCCCATACGTCAATAAACTCCACCCAATCTCTAATAGCTGACTCAGTTCTTCGGTTGACAGCGAAGATTTGGGCATTGGGTTCCCCTTCGATCCCGAAAATGTACCCTTTGACCTCAATTTCTTTGATGAGGACAGCTTTCGCTCCTTGCAGTTCCCAGATAGCGATTTCACCATGATGCGAAACGGAAATAACGATGGGACGGCTACCTCCTCGGAGGATAGTGACAAACTTGCCCCCTAGGCCAGAGATGGTACACCGTTTGACGGGTTGAGCCATGACTGGAGACGGAAATACATTACCGGAGACACTGGAAGTGTCCGAGTGAGTGGGAGAAGATAGTAGTACGAAAGCACTAGCTGAAAAAAGCACCGAGAGAATGCCTCTCCATGACGGAAATGGGATCGCGAATCGCTTAATGCGATGCATTGTCGCCTCCTCCTTGCCTTGGATAGCATCGAAGAGTTACAACGAAATTACGGCGAAATTGTTCGATCACGGTTGCCCCGACAGAGATGATGCCGGTTCGTCCCTGACTCATCTAATTTCAAAATGGAGAAATAAATCTAGCAGTTCATGCGGCCTGTGTCCAGGGGCTAGAGAATATTTTCAACAATGTGCCAAGAGGACCACAGAGACGTTAGAAAGGAACACTCAACCGCAGAGAAAAGCACAGAGCCGGACGATCGGCGATAGCGTCAGTTTGGTCATCTTTGATCCGCGCGTGCTGACCAAGGGTTACGGGCGAACCTTCTTGCAGGCCCTGCCGGAGTGCCGGCGCTTTGTAGATGACCTGGAACAATCCGCGCCGGCGTCTCCGCCCTGAGCGGCAGGATTTCGCTCGGAACGGCGACAGGCAATCCCATCTCGACGGAGCGCAACAGCGGCGGATCGAGGCGCTCGAAACAGACCGTCAACCCTCCCAGACAGGCCCACATTCCCGCAGCCGACGTGATCGCGAGAGCGTACGGCGTCCCCGCCGTCACCTCGCCGAGTCCGAGCCGTCGCGGTTGTGCCTGGCCCAACTCGTCGAGAGGGACGAACTCGAAGTAGACGCCATGATCCGTCAACAGGCGCGGCAGGCCGAACCGTGGGTCCTCGACGGCGACGACGCCTTCGGGCCGGACGCAGGCTTCGAGCATCAGCACCCGGCGATCGCCGATCAACTCGGCGAGTTCTTCGCATGTCGGATCGGTAGAACTGCGCGAGTAGAGGACGACCTCGAGCATCGGCCAGGCGGCGCGGAAGGAGCCGCGTCCGTTCTGTTCGCGGAGGAGCGCACCAAGGCGAGCGAGCCGGCCGGTGTTGCCGACGAGACAGGTGACCGGCAGCGAGGCGGCGCGGGCGGAGAGTTCGTGGAGCGAGCCGTCGCCGGAATAGGGAGCGACGGCAGTGTAGGGACGCAACAGGGCCGGCAACTGCGAAAGGGTCAATTCTTCGAGGCTGGCCGTGTGTGCGCCGCGCAGGGGAGTGAGGGCCGCTCCGCC